>NZ_BAAAYN010000027.1:93122-117818 GCF_039536245.1 Cryptosporangium minutisporangium
CGGCCGGCCCGGTCGTTCTCAGCGGTCGGCACGCTCCGCAAGCCAGTGCTCAGCCTCGAGCAGACCGGGTGGCGGCGCCAGGCCCCGACGTTCCAGAGCGGTGCAGTAGTCGCGCGCCGCCTCGAAGTACTGCTGGCAGACCCGGTCGCCATCGGCGCTCGGAGCAACGGTCGCTCCGGCGGCGTAGGCCTGCTGGGCCGAGAGCAAGGTGGCGGCCAGATCGTGCAGCTCGGGGTCGGCCGTGGACAAGTGCGGCGCCAACGCTCCGGTGAGTGCCCGCACGGTTCCGCCGGCTCCGGCGCCGGGACGGGCTCGCGGAGCGCGGTCGCCGATAGCGACCGTCAAACGCCCAGGACGCCGCCGGAGCGGCGTGACGGTCTGCGCTGTCTCGTGTTCCGACACGTTCGTCATGACGCGCTCCGAACCGTCCCCCCGACGCCCGCCTCGTCGAGAATGGAAGTTCCGTGCGAGCTGTTGCTACCACGCGCGGCAACTGCCATGGCAGCCTCCGCGGACGCCTCGCTCGTGTCCGGCGGGACGACGAGGAGGTCGAGACGATCGCGGCCGGCGCCGGAGACACTGATCTCGTGGACGTCGGTGGGGCCGTGCCATCCGAGCCGGACGGTGTGCCCGGAGACCGTGATCCGGCGAGGCGTGCTCTGCCAGTGTTTTTCATTGAGGACGATCCGGTAAACGGTGCCGACGCGCGCGTCCAACGCGGTGATCAAGGCCGGTAGCTCGGCGAGCGGGTCGGTGGAGTACGGCCACCAACCGCCGTCGAGCATTCCCCTGCCGGACAGTTTCGGGTCGAGGTGGAGTCGCGCCTCGGAGGCGGTGGAACGAACGGTGGTAGCCATGACTGCGGCCTGTCCCCGGCGGATGCCCGGTGATTGCGGTTCGCCCAGGGCGACGCCGACGCGAATGCCAACGCTCGAAATGACCTCGGTACCTCCAGAGTAGCCCTTTCTGACCACGGAAAATGGGATCGGACGTGACTTTCTTCGCGTCGCTGAATTCTGGACCGCGCCTGGCGGTTGCGGCCTGATGAGCCGGGTATCTCCCCGTACGTCCGACGCCACGCACGGCGGCCGGGCGGACGAGAGGACAAATGCGATGGGCGCCGACGACAAGATCAGCAACAAGGCCGAAGAGGTCAGCGGCAAGGTCAAGGAAGGCGCCGGCAAGGCAACCGGTGACAAGGACTTGGAAGCCGAAGGCCAGGGCGACCAGGCCGGCGCCAACGTCAAGCAGGCGGGCGAGAAGATCAAGGACATGTTCAAGTCCTGACGCTCACGCCCGCGAGACCGAACCCCGGCTACCCGATCGTGGCCGGGGTTCGTCAGCTCACTCGACGATGCCGCGACGCGTCCCGGCCGGAACCCCGTGGGTGGCGAGAAGCTCGGAGCCTCGCGCGGCACTGTGGCCACGAGTCGCCGCGGTCATCGCGGCCAGTGCGGCGATCGGTGCGGTGGCGGGCGGAACCAGGAGCAGGTCGAGCTCGATGGCGTTGTTGGCCAGGACGACGACCTCGTGGCTGTCGATCGGACTGAACCAGCAGATCTCGATCCGGCTCTGGTCGAACGGCACCGTACGGGGCGTCGTGAGCCAGCCCGTGCCGCTGAGCGAAATCCGCGTCACCGCGCCGACGGCCGCCGCCAGTTCCGCCACCAGCAGCGGAAACTCGACCAGCGGATTGCGGGTGCGCGGCCACCACGCCCCGTCGAGGACGCCGTCCCCGGCACGTTCGGCATTCAGCGTCAGACGGATCCGTTCCTCGTCCGCGGCCATGACACCATCCGATCCGGCCGGAGCCGGTCAGTGATTCGCCGAGGGAGCCGCAGACCTGGTCGCTGCGCGCGAAGATCCTCCAGTGTTGTGACTGTACACCCGATCTTTCGGGCTTCTCTGGCCGCGAGACAGTCGGCCCAGCGGGCACGCGCCCCGCAGTCGCCAAGAGGCGCGCAGTCTCCGGAGCGGATAGCGTGATCGCGATTCGTCGGCTCGGGTCGTCGACCGAATCACGTCCGTGACGAGGGGAAACCGAGACGATGAACGGCGGCGACAGGTCGTCCTCCACCTCTGGCCCCGACGTCTTCGCGGCCGACCAGGAGGTCGGCAGCGACTTGGCAGCCGTCGACTGGTCGGCGACCCCGCTCGGACCCCCGACCGGATGGCCGCAGAGCCTGCGCACCGCGGTGAGCATCCTGCTCTCGTCGCGGTTCCCGATGTGGATGGCGTGGGGCCCGGAGCTGACGTTCTTCTGCAACGCCGCCTATCGACGGGACACGCTGGGCCGAAAGTACCCGTGGGCGCTGGGCCGGCCGGCCAGCGAGGTGTGGGCGGAGATCTGGAACGACATCGGTCCGCGCATCGACTCCGTCCTCGCCACCGGTAAGGCGACCTGGGACGAGGCGCTGCTGCTGTTCCTGGAGCGCTCCGGCTTCCGCGAGGAGAGCTACCACACGTTCTCCTACAGCCCGCTGCACGACGACAACGGGGCGCTGGCCGGCTTTCTCTGCGTGGTCAGCGAGGACACCGAGCGGGTCATCGGCGCCCGGCGGATGGCCACGCTGCGGGACCTCGGCTCCGATCCGAGCGTCGTCCGCACCGAGAAGGAGACGCTGACCTTCGCCACCCAGCAGTTCGCCGGGAATCTCCGGGACCTGCCGTTCACGCTGATCTACCTGTTCACCGACGACGGCCGCGCCGAGCTGGCCGCGGCGTCGGGGATCGCGGCCGGCCACCCGGCGGCGCCGGAGACGCTGCGGATCGACGGTTCGGACGAGGTGTGGCCGGCCGCGGCCCTCTCCCGGCAGGAGTGGGTGCTGGTCGAGCTTGACGGTCGTGCGCCGGGCGGACTCCCCGGCGGCGACTGGCCGGAGCCTCCCACGCACGCCCTGCTCGTGCCGCTGCTACAGCAGGGCAGCGCGCCCCACGGGTTCCTGGTCGCGGCCCTCAACCGCTACCGGCCCTACGACGAGGGCTACCACGGGTTCGTCGAGCTGACCGCGACCCACGTGGCCGCCGGTATCGCGAGCGCCCGCAGCTACCAGGCCCAGCAGCGGCGCGCCGAGGACCTCGCCGAGCTCGACCGCGCGAAGACCGCGTTCTTCTCCAACATCAGCCACGAGTTCCGGACTCCGCTGACCCTGATCGCCGGCCCGCTCCAGGACCTGCGCGACCGGCTGCCTCCGGAGGACCAGCGGGCCCGGGACGACGTGGAGATGATCCACCGCAACAGCCTGCGGCTGACCAAGCTCGTCAACACGCTCCTGGACTTCTCCCGGATCGAGGCCGGGCGGATGCAGGCCCGCTACGAGCCGACCGACCTGGCGCTGTTCACCACGGAGCTCGCCAGCGTGTTCCGCGCGGCCGTGGAGCGGGCCGGGCTCGCCTTCGACGTCGACTGTTCGGTCCTCGACCAACCGGTCTACCTCGATCGCGGGATGTGGGAGAAAATCGTCCTCAATCTCCTCAGCAACGCGCTCAAGTTCACGTTCGACGGAACGATCCGGGTATCGGTCGCCCGGGACTCCCTCGGCGCGGACGGCCCGAACGACGCGGACGGCGCCGTCATCCGGATCGCCGACACCGGGATCGGCGTGCCCCCGGCGGAGATACCGCGGCTGTTCGAGCGGTTCCACCGCATTCCGACGGCGCGGTCCCGGTCGAACGAGGGCAGCGGCATCGGCCTCGCGCTCGTGCAGGAACTCGTCCAGCTGCACGGCGGCAGCATCGAGGCGGAGAGCGAGCCGGATGTCGGCACGACGTTCACGATCCGGCTGCCCTTCGGCTCCGCGCACCTCCCCGCCGACCAGATCGTTCCAGGCACCGACAGCGACCAACCCACCGGCGCGGCCGAGCCGTTCGTCGAGGAAGCGTTGCGCTGGCTGCCCGACGTCGCTTCCGAACTCGACGAAGGGCCGATGGCCCGGTCGAGGAGCCGATCGGACCAGCCGCCGGCCCGGATCCTGATCGCCGACGACAACGCCGACATGCGCGCCTACCTGCGGCGCCTGTTGAGCAGCCAGTACGACGTGACGACGGTCGTCGACGGTGCGGCCGCGCTCGCCGCAGCCCGCAGCAACCCACCGGAGCTGATCATCAGCGACGTGATGATGCCGGGCTTGGACGGCCTGGAGCTGGTCACCGCACTCCGAACCGATCCGCGCACCGCCGACACCCCGATCATCCTGTTGTCGGCCCGCGCCGGTCAGGAGGCCGCGGTGGAGGGCCTGACCGTCGGTGCCGACGACTACCTGGTCAAACCCTTCGCCGCGCAGGAGTTGCTGGCCCGGGCGCGCGCGAACGTCGACCTGGCGCGCTCGCGGTATCACCACGCCCGCTGGCGTGCCGCGCTGATCGACTCGCTGCAGGAGGGGTTCTTCGTCGCGGACGCCGACGGCACCGTCGTCGAGATCAACTCGGCGTTCGCCGAGATCCTCGGCTACCCGGCCGACGGCCTCCCGTACCGGGCGCCCCAGCCGTGGTGGCCGGATCCGCAGGCCGACCCGTCGGGCCACCAGCTGGTGGTCGAGGCGTATCGGCGGGTGGTGGACGGTCCGTCCGGAGACCTGGTGGTCCCGCTGCAGCACCGGAACGGCCACCGGCTCTGGGCCGCCGTGTCGATCAGCTCCTTGGACGACGACCGCGGTGCCCGGATGGTCGTCGGCACGATCCGCGATGTCACCGCCGAGCGGCACGCGGCCCAACGCGACACCGCACTCAACGCGATGAACGAACGCTTGGCGGTCGCCAGAAGCGTGCCGGAGGTGCTGCAGACCGGCATCGAGCAGCTGCGTCGGCAGTGGCACGCCACGGCCGCGTTCGCCCGTGGCGGCACCGTCGCGGCCGCCGATCCGGCGGGGTCACCCGAGCCGCCGGAAACACTCGACGAGCTGCGGAACGCCGGTCCGGCGACGATCCGGATCGAGAACGCCGACGGTCGCTCGATCGGCGTCGGGACGACGATCGACTCCGCGCTCGGGCCGGTCGCGGTGTGGCTGGTCCTCGACCCGGTCCGGGGCTTCAGCACCGAGGACCAGACGCTGCTGTTGCTGCTGTGCGGGTCGCTGGCCCAGGCGCTGCACCGGGCCTACGCGTTCGATCAGCAGCGAGAGGTCGCCGTCGCGCTGCAGCGGTCGATCCTCGGCCCGGCCGTGCTGCCCGCCGGATTCGCCGTCCGCTACCAACCGGCGGGCCGGCCGTTGGAGGTCGGCGGTGACTGGTACGACGCGGTCGACCTTCCCGACGGCCGGATCGGCATCATGGTCGGCGACTGCGTCGGCCGAGGGCTGGCCGCCGCCACCGTGATGGGACAGCTCCGCAGCGCCGGCCGCGCCCTGCTGCTGCAGGCCACCGGCCCGGCCGAGGTGTTGACGGCGCTCGACCGGTTCGCGGCGCTGCTGCCCGGCGCCCGCTGCACGACGGCCTTCTGCGGCATTCTCGACGCCGAGAGCGGCCTCCTCGTCTACAGCAGCGCCGGCCACCCGCCCGGCGTCGTCGTCCTCGCGGACGGCCGCACGCAGCTGCTCGACGCCGGGCGCGGAATACCGCTGGGCCTACGGCGTACGGAGCCGCGCGAGGAGGTCACCACGACGCTGCCCGCCCGCTCGGTTGTCCTGCTCTACACCGATGGGCTCGTCGAGCGTCGCAGGGTGTCGATCGACGCGGGTATCCAGCGGGCCGCCGACACGTTGCGGGAGCACCGCGGGCTACCCGTCGAAGAGCTCGCCGAGCAGATCATGGAGCGGATGACCGGACGGAACGGCGCCAGCGACGACGTCGCCCTGCTCCTCTACCGGCATCCGGCGCCGCTCGACCTGTCGTTCGATGCCGACCCGAAGGAGCTCGCGCCGGTGCGGGCCGCCCTGCGCGACTGGCTGCGCCGCGCCGGTATCGGCAGCACCACGACGCAGAACGTGCTCGTCGCGGCCGGCGAGGCGTGCGCCAACGCGGTCGAGCACGGCTACCGCGACTGGCCAGGGCGGATCCGGTTGGCGGCCCGGGCGATCGGAGAGGACCTGGAGGTCACTGTGTCCGACAGCGGCAGCTGGCGGGACGAACCGACCACGGCGAGCCCGTACCGAGGGCACGGGCTCAACCTCATCCGGGCGCTGATGTCCCGGGTGACCCTGAATTTCGGTGCCACCGGTACCACCGTCGAGATGGCCACGAGGATCACATCATGACCAGCCCGCTGCAGATCACCACCGACCGCCTCGCGGACGGCAAGAGGCAGCTGACCGTGACCGGGGAGATCGACCTCGGCAACGCTGCCTACTTCAAGGAGGAGCTCGGCGCGGCGCTCCAACCGGGCCCGCGTCTGCTGGTCGACCTGACCGGCGTCGAGTACCTCGACAGCGCCGCACTCGCCGTGCTCTTCACCTACGCGGACCGGATCGAGATCCGCATCGCACCGCTCAACGAGTACCTGCTGACGGTGTGCGGGCTCACCCAGCTGACCGACGTCGAGGTCGTCCGGCCGGACCCGTCGTCGGTCGAGCCGTCCGAGTAGCGCTCCTGAACCGATCAACGCCCCGCAGAACCGGAGTCTCGCTCATGATGTCGGCGCCGATGCCGACGGGCTGAGCAAGGGCGCCGAGGCGACGCCCTCTCCTGTTCCTCGACGCGGGGGCGTGAGGTCATGGCTGAGTCCAGGAGGAAACGCCCGGCGATGCTGGCCGGCGGCGTGCTGACGGTGGCCGCGCTGGCCGGCGGTGTACTGCTGCCGGGCCGCGAAGCCGCCGCGGAGAGCGCCGAGCGGCCACCGACGGGCGCGGCACCGAGGTCGGCGACCGGCTCGGACGCCGGACCGAGCGACGCCGGACCGAGCGACGCCGACGGCGAGGTGCGGGTCGCCCGACGGCTCGTCCTGGGCACCCCCGCCACACCGAAGAACGGGGCCCTGTCGCTGCGGGCCCAGCCTCCGGGTGTGCCGCTCGCCGACGACCATCCGCTCGCCCGGGACGGTGCGCCACGCGTCCTGCGGGCGACGAGCACCGGCGTGCGGTTCGCCGCGGTCGGCGTCAGCTGGCGCCGGGATCCGCGGCTCGGCGAGGTGAGCGTCGCGGTCCGCACCCGGAGCCGGAAGGGAACGGCCTGGTCGGATTGGACGACCGCCGCGTACCACCCCGGCCGGAACCGCTTGAAGCGTGTCGGGCCCGGAGTGCTCTGGACCGGCGACGCCGACACGCTGGACCTCGTGCTGACCAGCATCAGCGGACCGCAGCCCACCGATGTCACCGTCGACCTGATCGACCCGGGCACGGCGTCGATCGACACGGCGAACCTGAGCATCGGCACCGGGCTGTTCGCCGGACTACCCGCCGCCGGACGACAACCCACGAGCTACGGCAACGGCATCGTCCGGATCTACGGCCGGACGGCCTGGGGCGCCAGCCCGGCCCATCTGCGGCGCGCACCGCGGTACGCGCCCGGCGTCAAGGCGGTCATCCTGCACCACACCGCAACGACGAACGACTACGAGGCCCGCGATGTCCCGCGCATCATCCGGTCGATCTACTACTACATGTCGGTCACCGAGCGTTACGGCGACATCGGCTACAACGCGCTCGTCGACAAGTTCGGACGGATCTGGGAGGGCCGGGCCGGCGGGTTGGACCGCGCAGTCGTCGGCATCCACGCCGGTGGGTTCAACACCGGCACCTCGGGCGTCGCACTGATCGGCGACCACGCCGACGAGCAGGTCAGCAGGGCAGCCCGGGAGGCGGTCACCCGCTTCGCCGCGTTCAAGCTCGGCACCAACGGCGTGGACCCGACGTCGGTGCAGCGCCTCACCGGCGGCCCGTCCACCCGGTACCGGGCGCGGACGAGCGTGCGGGTGCCGGCGATCGCTCCACATCGGGAGACCAGCCTCACGGCCTGCCCTGGCGAGGACGGCCTGCAGATCCTGCCCGGCGTGCGGGCCACGGCGAAGTCGCTGATCACGCGGTACCACCTGCGGGCGGAGGGCGCCGCACGCACGTGACGGGTGTCGTCCGCGGCGGTCGGGGGAATTCCGGAGGCCATCGGAGACACCGAGGAGGTCGTGATGGTCAGCCGCTTCGCGCAGTGGACGCTCGACGTCCGGGACGTCGGCGTCATGGCCGAGTTCTGGTCGCAGGCGCTCGGCTACGAGATGGACAAAGGCGACGACGGCTCGGCGAAGCTCTACCCGCCGTCCGACGCCGAGCCCACCGCGCCGACGCTGTGGCTGCAGAACTCCGGCGAGGACAAGGTCGGCAAGAACCGCTTCCACCCCGACCTGGTCACCGCCGACGACGTGGACAGCGAGGTCGCCCGGTTGGAGCGGCTCGGCGCCCGCCGGATCGACGTCGGGCAGACCGGGTCCGAGCCGTTCGTCGTGCTCGCCGACCCCGAGGACAACGAGTTCTGCGTGCTGCGCCGCGAGCCACGGCGGGCACTGCACGTCTGAGGCCGGGATACCGTCGGGGTGTGGAGAGCCGGGCCGTCGCACAGTTCTGGACCACCCTGGACGGACCGCCGTCGCAGCTGTCCCGGCTGCGCGTCACCGGCCCGCCGGGCACGCTGCCGTCGCCGCTCCCGGTCACCGACCTGGCGGTGGCGAGCGTCGCCGTGGCCGGCCTCGCCGCCGCGGAGCTGCTCGCGGTCCGAGGCGGACCGGTCCGGGACTGCACGGTCGACCGGCGCGCCGTCGCGACCGCGTTCACCAGCGAACGCCACCTGCGCCACGACGGGGTGGCGGTGGGCGGTTGGGCTCCGCTCTCCGGCTTCTTCCGGACGCAAGACGGCTGGGTGCGTCTGCACGCGAACTACCCGCACCACGAGGAACGGCTGCTGACCGCGCTCGAACTCGCTGCCGGAGCGGACCGGGACGCGGTCGCGGCACGGTTGGCCGAGCGGTCAGCACTCGCCGCGGAGGACGCGGTGACCGCGGCCGGCGGGCTCGCGGTGGCGGTGCGGACCCCGGTGGAGTGGGCGGAGTCCGCACCCGGACGCGCGGCGTCGGCCCAGCCGCTCGTCGCAGTGGACACCGCCGGAGGAGGCGGGGCGCCTGGCCTCGTGCCCGGCGCGGCGCTGCCCGCGGCCGGGGTGCGCGTGCTCGACCTGACCCGGGTGATCGCCGGGCCGGTGGCCACCCGCACGCTGGCCTATCTCGGCGCGGACGTGCTGCGCGTCGACTCCCCGCACCTTCCGGAGCTGCTCGCCGCGCACCTCGACACCGGCCTCGGCAAGCGATCCACGCTTCTCGACCTGCGCTCCCCCACCGGACGCGAAACGCTCGACGACCTCCTGGCCGGGGCGGACGTCGTCGTCACCGGGTACCGCGCGGGGGCGTTGGATCCGTTCGGGCTCGATGCCGCGCAGCTGCAGGCCGCGCGTCCGAACCTGGTCGTAACGAGCCTGACCGCGTGGGGCGACGCCGGGCCGTGGCGTGCCCGCCGCGGCTTCGACAGCCTGGTGCAGGCGGCCTCCGGCATCGCAGCGCTCACCGGCTCGTCTACTCCGACCGGGGCCGCGCAGCCGGGGGTGCTCCCTGCCCAGGCGCTCGATCACGCCACCGGCTACCTGTTGGCGGCCGCGATCCTGCGGGCGCTCACCCGGCGCGCCGGTGGTGCGGGCGGGAGCACGATCGGTGCGTCGCTGGCCCGGACCGCCGCCTGGCTGATCGCCGCGCCGCGGAGCCGCGTCGACGGTCCGGAGGCGACGAACGACGACCCCGAGCCGTGGCTGGCGGACCTACCGGGTCCGTACGGCGTCGTGCGGCACGCGGTGCCGCCGTTCCGCCTCGACGGCGGCGCACCCGACTGGGCCACCGGCCCGGTTCCCTGGGGCAGCAGCCCGCCTCGGTGGCTGGATCGCTGACTACGCCCGAACGTGGACGACCGCGTACTCGCCGGTGGTGCGCCAGGCCTTCCCGGTGGCGTCCAGCGCCTCCACCGTCGCAGCGCTGAGCCCCACCGCGACGTCGCACTTCAGCGTCCGCAGCGCCACCACCGGGCCGGGGAAGTGCGCGGTCAGCTCGGCGAACGGTGCGGTGGGGTGCCAGAGCCGGTCGCCGACCAGCCGCCGGTAGTTCAGGTCGCCCTTCGAGATCGTCAGAGCGGCCTCGGCGAACTGGGCGCGCAGATCCGCCGGCATCGCCTGGTACGGAAGCGGGCCGCAGAAGAACTCGTGTGCCCGCAGTTCGAGTCGCCCGGCGCGGACGAACCCGGCGAGCCGCTCCCCGACCGCACTGGCGCGCCCCTCGGCTGCCCCGAGCCGCGCGATCGCCGCCAACACGTCCGCCGGGGTGGCGTCCGAAACGTAGTAGGGGTGCGGTTTCACGTGCAGGACCACGCTGGTCGCGAGACCGGCGTCGAGCAGGTGGTCGAGCAGGATCAGGTCCGGCAGGAGTTCCCGGCCGGCGTTGTCTGCGATCAGGTGCACCGCACCGGCCGGCCGGTCGTGCAGGAGCGCGCGGAACGCGGGCGTCTGGTCCGCGATCACGCCGCCGACGCCGGTGCCCGCCGACGGGCCGGCCTGGAAGCTCAGATCGGCCCGATTACCCCAGAGCGACGAGCGGACCAGCGCGTCCCACTGCTCGTCGAGCGGCCGGGTCGCCAGGTCGTCGAGCGCGGCCAACTCCTCGTCGACGGGGTGGCCGGCCAGCTCGGCGGCTTTCGTCGGGGCGTACGGGTCGATCCCGCGCCACGGCCCCGGAACGAAGTAGTCGACCGCGTCGAGGATCCGCCGGTAGAAGTAGCTCTCCGCCCAGAGGAACGGCGTCTCGCCCCACGGCACCCCGCGGTACTCCGGGCGCCACCAGGGCCACGGCTCGTGCCGGAGCGACTCCACGTCGGGGGCGGTGACGACACCGGACGTCGACTCGACGAGCAGGGCGTCGAGCGCGTCGCGCTGCGCGGACGGGCGGGGCAGCGCGTTCGCGACCCGCTCGATGAGCACGGGGTGGCGGTGGTGGAAGACGCTCCACGGGAACGACGCCGGATCCCGGCTGTCGATCTCGGGAGCGAGCGTCTCGGTCACGGCCCGATCCTAGGCCCGCCCTCGCCGGGTGGTGCCGCTGGTGGCTGTCGCCCTTGCCGGGCGCAGCACGGGACCGCTGTCGCCCTTGCCGGGCGCAGCACGGGATCGTTGTCGCCCTTGCCGGGCGCAGCACGGGATCGTTGTCGCCCTTGCCGGGCGCAGCACGGGATCGTTGTCGCCCTTGCCGGGCGCAGCACGGGATCGTTGTCGCCCTTGCCGGGCGCAGCACGGGATCGTTGTCGCCCTTGCCGGGCGCAGCACGGGATCGTTGTCGCCCTTGCCGGGCGCAGCACGGGATCGTTGTCGCCCTTGCCGGGCGCAGCACGGGATCGTTGTCGCCCTTGCCGGGCGCAGCACGGGATCGTTGTCGCCCTTGCCGGGCGCAGCACGGGATCGTTGTCGCCCTTGCCGGGCGCAGCACGGGATCGTTGTCGCCCTTGCCGGGCGCAGCACGGGATCGTTGTCGCCCTTGCCGGGCGCAGCACGGGATCGTTGTCGCCCTTGCCGGGCGCAGCACGGGATCGTTGTCGCCCTTGCCGGGCGCAGCACGGGATCGTTGTCGCCCTTGCCGGGCGCAGCACGGGATCGTTGTCGCCCTTGCCGGGCGCAGCACGGGATCGTTGTCGCCCTTGCCGGGCGGCGCAGGCAGTGGTTGTCGCGAAATCCGGGCAAAGCGCGGGTGGTTGTCGCGCTTTCCGGGCGGCCCTCGTAGTGAATGTCGTGCATTCCGGACTATGGCACGGAGTGTGCGACAACCACCTCGGCGCGCACCCGGAAACGGCGACAACCACCCCGCCGACACGCCTTCCGCCCCTCGCCGACGGCAGCCTCCGCCTGCGCGGGGCGGAAGACAGCCCGCCCCGGCACGCGCCATCGCAGCGCCGGGGCGGGCAGCACGAGGGACCCGTCAGTCGCGGTCCGCGCGCTTGACCAACGCCCACGCTCCCGGCAGCAGCACCGCCGCGAGCGCGATCTTGATCGCGTCCCCGATCAGGAACGGGGTGAGGCCCAGGTCGACGGCTTTCGTGAAGCTGACGTCCAGCGACACCATCAGCCACGGCACACCGATCCCGTAGATCGCCAGGTTGCCCGCGATCATGAGGGGAATCGTGCGCAGCGGGGTCCGGTCGGCCCCACGGCGGGCCAGCGCGCCGACCACGGCCGCGGCCAGGATGAACCCGAGGACGAACCCGAACGACGGCCTCGTCCAGCCGGAGGCCTGCTCCGCGAACCACGGCACGCCCGCCATACCGACCAGGGCGTAGACCAGCATGCCGAGGATGCCCCGAGCCGGGCCGAGCGCCGCGACCGAGAGCAGCACCGCGAACGTCTGCCCGGTGAGCGGCACGGGAGTGAAGGACAGCGGAATCGCGATCTGCGCGAAGAGCCCGACGAAGAGCGCCGAGCCACCGACGAGGGCGGCGTCCCGGACGAAACCGCCGGGGAGTACGTCGGCCAGGACGCGCGGGGACCGGGTGACGCTGAGCGTGGACATGAGCCTCCTGTCTGAAACAACAGTCAGCACGCTAATTACACTGTTACGGCGCCTTCCAGCGCAGTTCGCGACGAACGTCACGTGCCGCACGTTGGAGGATTCCTCCAACGTGGTGCGGCGCCGATCACCGCAGGTGACCGTGGCCTTGTGGGATCGACCAGCGACGTCGAGCGCCACGGGGACGCGTTTGGAGAGAACGCCAGTAGCCCTGGCTCCGCCCCCAGTGGTGGGATGATCAGCGGAGACACCGGAACAGCTGACCGCAGCGCGGGGCCTCGGTGTCCGGTGAGACGGAGGCGAGCCCGGCACCGCGGCACCACACGCTGCGGTACCCCGCGACGCGGCTGCCCGGCGTCGGGGCAGCGCAGCGTCACGGAGCCGCGGCCGCCACCGCAACGGTTCTCGACGAGGTCCCTTGGGCCCGCCGACCACCGGGGCCGCCGACTCCACCCGACTCGGCGACGACGCCGGACCGGCCGCTGGAGAGCGGGTGTTCCTACGACGAAACAGGTGCGTTCGTGGACCTGCACACGATCGACGAGGTGACCGGCGCGGCCGAGGCCGGCGCCTGGCGTTCCGGCGATGCCTGGCTGGCCGGCGGCACGTTCCTGTTCTCCGAGCCGCAGCCGCACCTGTCCCGCCTGCGCGACCTCACCACGCTCGGCTGGCCCGCGCTGACCGTCGGCTCCGACGGCCTGGAGATCGCCGCGACCTGCACGATCGCTGAGCTGGCCGGGTTCGCGGCACCGCAGTGGCCGGTCTGCGACCCGCTGATCCGGCAGTGCTGCGACGCGTTCCTCGCGAGCTTCAAGATCCAGAACGTCGCCACGGTCGGCGGCAACCTGTGCACCGCGCTGCCGGCCGGCCCGATGACGTCGCTCACCGCGGCCCTCGACGGCTGGTGCACGCTCGAGTCGCTGGACGGAACCCGCCGCCGGGTCGCGGTGACCGACTTCGTCGTCGACGACGGCGTCACCGCACTGCACGGGAGCGAGTACCTCCGCGCGATCTTCCTGCCCGCCACCGCGCTGACCGGGCGGTCCGCGTTCCGGCAGGGCTCGCTGCACGCGCTCGGCCGCTCGGCCGCTCTGGTCGTCGGACGGATCGATGCGGGCAGCGAGGCGTTCGTCCTCACGATCACGGCCTCCACCCGCCGGCCCGTGCAGCTGCGGTTCGCCCGCTTCCCGCGCGCGGCCGAGGTCCGGGCGGCGGTCGACGACGCGATCCCCGGTGACCTGTGGATGGACGACGTCCACGGGCTCCCGGCCTGGCGACGGCACCTCACCGAGACGTTCGCGGCGGAGATCCGGGACGAGCTGGAGGCCCGCCCATGAGCGTCACAATCAACGGCGCGTCCTTCGACGAGTTGCCCCGGCCCGGCCAGTGCCTGCGCACGCACCTGCGCGACCTGGGCCACTTCGGTGTCAAGAAGGGGTGCGACGCGGGCGACTGCGGCGCCTGCACGGTTCACGTCGACGGGATTCCGGTGCACAGCTGCGTGTACCCGGCCGTCCGGGCACAGGGCCGCACCGTCACCACCGTCGAGGGGCTCGCCGGTGACCACCGGCTGCACGACGTGCAACAGCGCTTCCTGGACGCGCAGGGCTTCCAGTGCGGCTTCTGCACCGCGGGCTTCGTGATGACGACGGCCGCGCTGGACGAGCAGCAGCTCACCGATCTGCCCCGCGCGTTCAAGGGCAACCTCTGCCGCTGCACCGGCTACCGCGCCATCGCCGACGCGGTGCACGGCGTCCAGCACACCGAGGACGCCGCAGCGACGGGTGGCAACGCGCCCGCGCCGGCCGGCCCCGATGTCGTGACCGGAAAAGCCCGGTACACGTTCGACGTCGACGTTCCCGGCCTGCTGCACCTCAAGGTCCTGCGGTCGCCGCACGCGCACGCGCGGATCATCCGCATCGACACGGACGCCGCGCGAAACGTCCCGGGAGTGCACGCCGTCCTCACCCACGAAGACGCCCCGGCGAAGCGGTTCTCCACCGGTCGCCACGAGCGCGTTCAGGACGACCCGCAGGACACCCGGGTTCTCGACGACGTCGTGCGGTTCCGTGGCCAGCGGGTCGCCGCGGTGGTCGCCGAGTCGGAAGGTGCCGCGGAGGAGGCCTGCCGCCGGATCGTCGTCGAGTACGACGTCCGCCCGGCGGTTCTCGACGCGGACGAGGCGTTGCAGCCGGGAGCACCGGTCCTGCACGCGGACAAGGGGCCGGGCGACGGCATCGCCCGCGCCCAGGACAACGTCGCGGGCGAGGTCCACGGCGAGATCGGCGACGTCGCGGCGGGACTGGCCGACGCCGACGAGGTGTACTCGGGCACGTTCAGCACCCAGCGGGTGCAGCACGCGAGCCTGGAGACCCACGGCTCGGTGGCCTGGTTCGACGACGCCGGGCGGCTCGTCGTCCGGTCGAGCAGCCAGGTGCCGTTCCTGACCCGCCGGGCACTGTGCGCACTGTTCGACCTACCGCTGGACCGGGTGCGGGTGCTCACCGGACGGGTCGGCGGCGGCTTCGGCGGCAAGCAGGAGATGCTGGCCGAGGACCTGGTGGTGCTCGCGGCCCTGCGAACCAACCGTCCGGTCAAGTACGAGTACACCCGCTCCGAGCAGTTCGAAGCGGCCACCACCCGGCATCCGTTCACGGTCTCCATCCGGCTGGGCGCCCGGAAGGACGGGATGCTCACCGCGATGGACCTGCGGGTGGTGTCGAACACCGGCGCCTACGGCAACCACGGTCCCGGCGTGCTGTTCCACGCGTGCGGCGAGTCGATGGCCGTGTACCGCTGCCCGAACAAGAAGGTCGAGGGCTACGCGGTCTACACGAACACCGTGCCGTCCGGCGCGTTCCGCGGCTACGGCCTCGGGCAGGTGCTGTTCGCGGTCGAGTCGGCGATGGACGAGCTGGCTCGCCGGCTCGACCTCGACCCGGTGCAGTTCCGGGCACGCAACGCGATCCGGGCCGGCGATTCGCTGGTCACGCCCGCCGGGCAGGAGGCCGACATCAGCGTGGCCAGCTACGGCCTCGACCAGTGCCTGGCGGTGCTGGATGCAGCCCGGCGCGACCCGGGACCGGCACCGGACGGCTGGCTCGTCGGCGACGGCTCCGCGATCGCGATGATCGCGACCACGCCGCCGAACGGGCACTACGCCGACGCCACGGTGACGCTGCTGCCGGACGGCCGCTACGACCTGGCGGTGGGCACCGCGGAGTTCGGCAACGGCAGCACGACCGTGCACCAGCAGATCGTCGCGGAGGTCCTGGGGACGAGCACGGACCGGGTGACGATCCGGCAGTCCGACACCGACCTGGTCGGGCACGACACCGGCGCGTTCGGCTCCACCGGGACCACCGTGACCGGCAACGCGGTGCTGGCGGCCGCGAACAACCTGCGCACCGCGCTGCTGGCGACTGCGGCCGCCCGGAGCGGCCTACCGGTCACCGCCTGCCGGCTGGAGCCCGACGCGGTGGTGTGCGGATCGATGCGGTTGACGCTCAAAGAGATCGCCGGCACGGCGAGCGCCCCGCTCACCGCCGACGGCCACTTCGACGGCACGCCTCGATCCGTCGCGTTCAACGCTCACTGGTTCCGGGTCGCGGTCGACCCCGGTACCGGGGAGATCCGGATCCTGCGTAGCGTCCACGCCGCCGATGCGGGCAGGGTCCTCAACCCGATGCAGTGCCGTGGCCAGATCGAGGGTGGGATCGCGCAGGCGCTCGGTGCGACGCTGTTCGAGAACGTCCGGGTGGACGCCGACGGTGCGGTGGCGAACCCGACGTTCCGGACCTACCACCTGCCGACGTTCGCCGACGTGCCGCGCACCGAGGTCCATTTTGTCGAAAACGTGCACGACCCGATCGGTCCGCTCGGCGCCAAGTCGATGAGCGAGAGCCCGTTCAACCCGGTGGCCCCGGCGCTGGCGAACGCGATCCGCGACGCGACCGGCGTCCGGTTCACCGAGCTGCCCCTCGCCCGCGACGTGGTTTGGCAGACGCTGGCGAACGCACGAGGCTCCTGGGGCACCGTGCGGGAGGTGTAACCAGGTCTACGCCGCCCGCGTCACGTCGATGAAACCGCTGCTTCGCATCCTCGGTACGGACGTACCGTTCTGGGAGGGTGCTGGTGACGGCCGAGCTCATCGACCGCGTCAAGACCGTGTGCTCGTACTGCGGCGTCGGCTGCGGCCTGGTGCTGGACGTCGTCGTGGACGCCGACGGGCGGCGGCGCGCGCTCAAGGCGTCCGGCGACAAGAGCCATCCAGCGAACCGGGGGAGGCTCTGCACCAAGGGCTCGACCAGCGCGGAGCTGCTGGCCGCAGACGGTCGGCTATCCACCGCGCTGGCCCGGCACGACCGGAACGCCGAGCTGGCACCGACCGGCGTCGACGAGGCGATCAGCGCCACCGCCCAGCGGCTGAAGGCCATCCTCGACGAGCACGGGCCGGACGCGATCGCGCTCTACGTCTCCGGCCAGATGACGCTGGAGGCCCAGTACCTGGCGACCAAGCTGGCCAAGGGCTACCTGCGCACCAACCAGATCGAGTCGAACTCACGCCTCTGCATGGCCAGCGCCGCGAGCGGCTACAAGCTCTCGCTCGGCGCCGACGGACCGCCCGGGTCCTACGCCGACCTGGACGAGGCCGACGTGTTCCTGGTGATCGGCTCGAACCTGGCCGACTGCCACCCGATCCTGTTCCTGCGTTTGCTCGACCGGATGAAGGCCGGCGCCAAGCTGATCGTCGTCGACCCCCGGCGGACCGCAACCGCCGCGAAGGCGGACCTGTTCCTGCAGGTCAAGCCCGGTACCGACTTGGCGCTGCTGAACGGCCTGCTGCACCTGCTGGCCGAGTCCGGGAGCCTGGACAACGAGTTCATCGCGAACTCCACCGAGGGCTGGGAGGCGATGCCCGCGCTGCTGCGCGACTACCCACCGGCCCGGGTCGCCGAGATCACCGGCATCCCCGAAGCTTCGCTGCGCGAAGCCGCCCGGCTGATCAAGAGCGCCGGAAACCGCTGGATGAGCTGCTGGACGATGGGCCTCAACCAGAGCACGCACGGCACCTGGAACACGAACGCGCTGGTCAACCTGCACCTGGCCACCGGGGCGATCTGCCGTCCTGGCGCCGGACCGTTCTCGCTGACCGGACAGCCGAACGCGATGGGCGGCCGGGAGATGGGCTACATGGGCCCCGGGCTGCCCGGCCAGCGGTCGGTGCTCGCCGAGGCCGACCGGCGGTTCGTCGAGAAGCGGTGGAACCTCCCGGCCGATACGATCCCGACCGAGGTCGGCACCGGCACCGTCGACCTGTTCCGCCGGATGGCGGCGGGCGAGGTGAAGGCCTGCTGGATCATCTGCACCAATCCGGTCGCGTCGGTCGCCAACCGCCGGACGGTGATCGAGGGCCTGGAAGCCGCGGAGTTCGTCGTCACCCAGGACGCGTTCGCCGACACCGAGACGAACGCCTACGCCGACGTGGTGCTGCCGGCCGCGATGTGGGCCGAGTCCGACGGCGTGATGGTGAACTCCGAGCGCAACCTGACGCTCGCCCGGCAGGCCGTCGACGCGCCCGGCGAGGCGCTGGCGGACTGGCAGCTGATCGCCCGGATCGCGACCGAGATGGGGTTCGGCGACGCGTTCGACTACGCGTCCGCCGAGGAGGTGTTCGACGAGCTCACCGCGTTCTGGAACCCACAGACCGGCTACGACCTGCGCGGGGTGGACTACCCGCGACTGCGGAACGGCCCGGTGCAGTGGCCGGCTCCCCCGGACGACCGGAACGACCGGCACCCGATCCGGTACCGCAGCGAGTCCGAGCTCCGATTCGCCACCGCCAGCGGCAAGGCGGTGTTCTTCCCGCGTCCGCACCTACCCCCGGCGGAGCTACCCGACGACGACTACCCGTTCGTCCTCAACACCGGGAGGCTGCCGCACCACTGGCACACGCTGACCAAGACCGGGAAGATCGGGACGCTCACCAAGCTCAACCCGGAGCCGTTCGTCGAGATCCACCCGGACGACGCCGCTCCGCTCGGCATCTCCGACGGCGACCGGATCGAGGTCGCGTCCCGCCGTGGACGGGCGGTGCTGCCGGCCGTCGTCACCGACCGGGTGCTGCCCGGCACCTGTTTCGCGCCGTTCCACTGGAACGACGTGTTCGGGGAGTACCTGAGCATCAACGCGGTAACGAACGACGCCGTCGACCCGATCTCGTTCCAGCCCGAGTTCAAGGTCTGTGCGGTCGCGCTCACGGTGGTCGGATCCGTGCGTGCACCGGCTCCGGTTCCTGCGTTCGAGTCGGACGTCCGGCCGCTGGGCATCATCGACGGGCTGACCGACGTCTTCGGGCTGGGTGCGGTGGTACCGCCGGCGCTGTCCGAGGCCGAGCGGCGGTACCTGGCCGGTTTCGTCACCGGCCTGCGGACGTCGCCGCCGTCCGGGGAGAGCATTCCGGTGCTGCCGTCCGGGGCGCCGTTCGCACCGGACAACGCACTCTGGATCAACGGGGCGCTGGCCGGGGCGTACTCCCGGAGCGGAGTGGCGCTCGCCGAGCCTCCCGCGCCGTCCCGGGAGCTGATGGTGCTCTGGGCGTCGCAGACCGGTAACGCCGAGGAGTTCGCACTCGCGGTGGCCGGCCGACTGTCGACCGAGCTCTCGGAGAGCGGCCGGAGCGTCACCGTGTTCGGCATGGCCGATTGCTCGCCGTCGTTGCTGCGCCGGGCGACGGACCTTCTCTTCGTCACGAGCACGTACGGCGATGGCGACGCACCCGACAACGGCGGGGCGTTCTGGGACGCGCTGGTGGCCGACGACGCGCCGCGGCTGGACGGGCTGCGCTACGCGGTGTTGGCGTTCGGCGACTCCAGTTACGACAACTTCTGCGGGCACGGACGCCGGCTCGACGAGCGGCTGGCGGAGCTGGGCGCGGAGCGGCTGGTGGAGCGCGTCGACTGCGAGCCGGATTACGACGAGGCGGCGGATTCCTGGGTCGCCTCGGTGCTCACCGCGCTCACCNCTGGCGGAGCTGGGCGCGGAGCGGCTGGTGGAGCGCGTCGACTGCGAGCCGGATTACGACGAGGCGGCGGATTCCTGGGTCGCCTCGGTGCTCACCGCGCTCACCGCGAGCGCGTCCCTCGGCCCGCTCGCCCCGCCGTCGCCCGAGCCGTCCAGCGTCTCGACGACGTGGAGCCCGGTCACCACCGCTACACGGCCGAGCAAGGCGGCGCCGGCGACCGCACGGCTGATCGGCAACCGGCTGCTGAGCCGGCCGGGGGCGATCCGCGAGGTGCGCGAGTTCGCGTTCGCGGCGGACGGCCTGCGGTACGAGGTCGGCGACGCGCTCGGCATCTGGCCGACGAACTGCCCGGACTTGGTCGACGAGTGGTTGACGCTCACCGGCCTCGACCCCGGAACGCCGGTGGACCTCCCCCGCGCCGACAGCGCGAACAGCGTCGACTTCGCCACCGCACTCCGGAACCACCTGGAGATCGCCGCGATCACCCCCGGCCTGCTCCGGTTCGTCCTCGACCGGACACACGACCGCGAGCTAGGCAAGCTGCTGCGGCCGGAGAACAAGGGTGAGCTGGCCCAGTGGACCTGGGGGCGGCAGGCCGCCGACGTCCTCGCGGCGTTCGACATCGGCGCGGCCGCGCAGGAGTGGGTGAACGCGCTGCCCAAGCTCCAGCCCCGGCTGTACTCGATCTCGTCCAGCCCGCTGGTGGACCCGGACACGATCCGCACGACCGTGTCCGTGGTCCGGTTCGCCAACGAGGCCGGGCGCGAGCGCAAGGGCGTCTGCTCGACGTTCCTCGCCGACGCCGGCCCGGACGCCCCGGTCCCGGTGTTCGTGCAGCGGGCCACGCATTTCAAGCCACCCGCGGACGGGGCGACCCCGGCGATCATGGTGGGGCCGGGCACCGGCATCTCCCCGTTCGTCGGGTTCCTGCACGACCGCCGCGCACGCGGCGCCACCGGGCCGAACTGGTTGTTCTTCGGGGCGCCGCGGGAGTCGACCGACCACTACTACGCCGACGAACTGGGGCGGCTGCGGGCCGACGGCACGCTCGCCCGGCTGGACACCGCGTTCTCCCGGGATCAGCGGGCCAAGGTCTACGTCCAGGACCGGATGCGCGAGCACGGAGCCCAGCTCTGGGCGTGGCTCCGCGACGGCGCGCACTTCTACGTCTGCGGCGACGCCACGCGGATGGCCAAAGACGTCGACTTGGCCCTGCGCGAAGTGGTCGCGGCCCACGGCAAGATGTCCGCGGACGACGCCGCCGCCTGGGTCAAGCAGCTCGCTGCCGACAAGCGCTACGTCCGCGACGTCTACTGACCGGCCTTACCCGGGCGCGGTGGCGCGCGGGCGCTCGGCGACGGCGAGCCAGGCGGCCGCGACCGTGCCGAGCACCGAGGCGGCGGTGAGCCACCAGAACGCCGCGTGGAAGGCGGCTTCCGCGCCCCGTGGCAGGCTCGTGGCGACCACGACCGCGAACAGCGCGCCCCCGAGCGCTCCGCCGACCCGGTTGAGGATGTTGACCTGCGCCGTCGCGTCCGGGAGCTGGTCGGGCGTGACGGCTTTGAACGCCGCGGTGACGACCGGCACCGTCGCACAGGCCAGTGCCGCGCCGCGGACGAACAGCAGCGCCTGGACCAGCCACTCCGACGCGTCCACGTCCAGCACCGCGAACGGGAGCGTCGTGACGACCGTGGCGACGCTCCCGACCAGGCCGACCAGGCCGCCGCCGAACCGATCGACCAGCCGACCGACGAACGGAAGCGCCAGGGACGTGCCGATGCCCAGGGAGATCAGCGCGATCCCGGATTCCAGCGGGTCCGCGCCGCGCCCGATCTGGAAGTAGAGCGGGTAGAGCAGCCCGGCGCCGAACAGGGCAGCGCCCACGAACGTCGCGGCGCTGGTCGCGGCCCGGTACGCCCGGATACGGAACAGGCTCAGGTCGAGTACCGGGCTGGCGGACCGGGAAGCGTGCACACCGTAAGCGACGAGCGCGAGGACGCCGACCGCCAGCGGAACGGCCACTCCGACGCTGCCGACGCCGCCGATCTCCCCCCATCGGGTGCACCCGTACACCACCAGCGGCAACCCGGCGCTGAGCAGGATCAGCCCCACCCAGTCCAGCGGCCCGGCGTCCGCCGGCTCTCCCCGCGGGACCAGCCGCAGACCGAGCCAGAGCGCGGCCACCCCCACCGGGATGTTCACCAGGAACAGCCACGGCCACGAGCCGACGTGCAGCAGGTACCCGCCGATCACCGGGCCGAGAGTCGGTGCGAGCGTCACCGCGATCCCGAGCGTGGCCATGACCCGGCCGAGGCGGTGCGGTCCGACCGCTCGGCCGAGGATGGTCTGCCCCGCCGGGATCAGCATCCCCGCGGCGAGCCCTTGCACCACCCGGAGCCCGATCAGCCATCCGGCGTCGGGGGCGAACGCACAGGCCGCGGACGCCAGGGTGAACGCCGCCAGGCAGCTCAGCCATAGGCGTCCGGCACCGACCCGCCGCGCCAGCCACGCGCAGAGCGGGAGCGAGGCTGCGAACGCGATCAGGTAGCCGGTGGCCACCCACTGGGCCGTGCCGAGCGTCGTTCCGAACTCCCGACCGATCGTGTCCAGCCCGACGTTGACGACCGACGCGTCCAGGCCGCTCAGGAACGCACCCGACGCGATCACGCCGGCCAGCCGCCAGACCCGTGCCGGGATCGGCGCGTCCGGCTGAGTCTCTGCGGTGACGTCCGCGACGCTCATCGCGCCACCTGGGCCACGGTCGGTACCCGCAGGCCCCGCAGCGCGGTGCCCCAGGCGAGCACCTGGCCGAGCATCGTCTCCAGCTGGGCCTCCGCGTGCTCGGGCGGGCGCGGGCGGCCGTCGGGGGTGAAGTCCGTGGACGCCGAGAGCAGCACGTGCGCCCGTACGTCGGCGACCTGCAGCTCCCCCATCACCAACCGCAGGTGTTCGACCGCGCGTGCACCGAAGGCGTCGGCGCCGTAGCCGACGAACCCGGCCGCCTTGTCCCGCCACTCGGCGTGCAGGTAGTCGAGCGCGTTCTTGAGCACCGCGGGGATCGACCGGTTGTACTCCGGAACCACGAAGACGTAGGCGTCGAACGAGTCGATCAGGGCGGACCAGGAGCGGGTGTGGGGCCGGCTGTAGCTCTCGAAGATGGCCGGCAGCGGCTCGTCCAGGAACGGCAGTGGGTGGTCGACGAGGTCCACCAGCGTGAACTCGGCTGGCAGCGGAGCCGCACGCTCCAGTACCCAGCGGGCGATCCCGCCCGACTTGCGGTCCGGCCGAGTGCTGCCGGCGATGACGGCGACTCGCAGAGCGTCGGATTCCATCGGGGTTCCTCCTCGGTGAATTTGTACAGTACTCGTTTTACTTTACAGAGTCCCCCGTCGTCTAGGCTTTCGGCATGAGCTCGCCGACCACCGCGCCGCTGGGACGGCTGCAACCCCAGAAGCGGGCTGCGATCGTCCGGGGCGCGCGCCTCGTGTTCGGCCGCGACGGGTACGCGCGGGCCAGCGTCGACGCGATCGCGACCGAGGCGTGCGTCTCGACCCGCACGCTCTACAAGCACTTCCGCGGTAAGGAACAGCTGTTCGCCTCGGTGCTGGAGGCCAGTGCCACGGAGGTCGCCGACGCGTTCGTCGAGCAGGTAGCCGCCGTTCCGTTCGCCGGATCGGCCGACGCGGTGCCCGCGGAGCTGACCGGGATCGCGCACGCGTTGGTCCGGCACACGGTTGACCACCCGGAGCACTTCGCGATGGTTCGCCAGATCGTCACGGAGTCGACCCACTTCCCCGCGCCGGTGCTCGCGGCGTGGCAGGAGGCCGGGCCGCTCCGGGTCGAAGCGGCGGTGGCCGGTCGGCTCCAGCGCCTCGCCGATCAGGGGCTGCTCGCCGCGCCCAGCATCCGGCGGGCAGTACTGCATTTCGTCGCGCTCGCTACGGCGGAGGCGAACCCGCGCGGTCTCCGTCCCGCCGGGCATTTGAGCGCCGACGAGACCGAGATCGCGGTCGCGGCCGCCGTCGAGGCGTTTCTCAACGGTTACGCGACGTAACTCAGATCGTTTTTCGCACCGCCGATGGAGACATCTAGGGATCCATCGGCCGGCTCGTCGTAGCCGGCCACTCCGACGCGGGGGCGACGAGATGACGCAAGCAGTGACGGCACCACGGCGCGGTGGCTTCGCGGGCCTCGGAGTCGGACCGAAGATCCTGGTCGCGGTGGCGGTTATGGCGCTGGTCGCGGTGGTGACCGGAGCGGTCGCCTGGTCCCGGCTGGGCGCGTTGGACGACAAGGTCCAGACCGTGAAGTCGACCAACATCTCGCGGCTCAACCACTTGGTGGACATGGAGAGCGCGATCGCCGCGATGTTCCGCGGCTTCTTCCTCTACAACCTCCCCAACATCCCCGCCGCGGAGAAGGCGACCCACAAGCAGACCACCAAGGAGGCGCAAGCCGACCTGGACAAGGCGCTCGCGGCCTACTCGTCCACCGAAGATCCGTCGCAGACCTGGAAGGACCAGGTCAACACGTTCGACGAGGCGTGGACGAACTACAAGAACCTGGCGAACACGTTCATCCTCGGCGATCCGCCGCCGTCCGGGTTCACGCTGCCGACCGGCGCGGCGATCGTCCCCGCGTTCAACAACGCCGAGACCGCTATGAACAGCGCGATCGCGGAGCTCCGCGCGCTGGAGCGGTCGCAGGCGGAGGACGCCGCCACCTCGGCAGCGGATACCGCGTCCGGCGCTCGGACACTCATCGCGACCGTCCTGATCAGCGGCCTGATCGTCGCGATCGCGCTCGCGCTGTGGATCGGCCAGACGATCGCACGCCGGCTCGGCCGGGTCCGCGACGTCTTGGACGCCGTCGCGAGCGGCGACTTGACCCGCCAGGCGCAGGTCGACGCCGGTGACGAGGTCGGCGCGATGGCGCAGGCCGTCAACCGGGCCACCGACTCGATCCGGAGCACCGTGACGGCGCTGTCGGAGTCCGCGCGGACGCTCGCCGACTCGTCGCAGCAGCTGTCAGCCTCCGCGTCGGCGATCGCCGGCAACGCGGAGGAGACGTCCGCACAGACGGGCGTCCTGGCAGCGGCGTCCGAGGAGGTGTCGCGGAACGTGTCCGCAGCCGCCGCCGGTACCGACGAGATGGGTTCGGCGATTCGGGA
>NZ_BAAAYN010000028.1 GCF_039536245.1 Cryptosporangium minutisporangium
GGCCGGTCCGTGCCCGGCCTCGGGTGCCGCCGTATCCGCGCCCTCCGGGCCGGAGGGTTCCGGCAGCGTGCTGGGCTGAAGCTTTCCGGTCGGGGTCCGCGGCAGCCGGTCGGTGATCACGTAGGCGGACGGGTGCATGTACGGCGGGAGTCGCTGCGCCAGCCAGGTGCGCAGCTGGCGGTCGAGACCGTCGTACCGGCAGGCCGTGGCGAGGTAGGCGACCAGCCGAGGGCTGTCGGCGATGCCGCGCACGAGCACGGCCGCGTCGGCCACGCGGGGATGCTGGAGCAGACAGGCGCTGATCTCGCCGGGCTCGACCCGGAACCCGCGGATCTTCACCTGGTCGTCGAGCCGGCCGAGGATCTCGAAGCCTGCGGTGGTTAGCCGCGCCCGGTCCCCCGTCCGGTACAGGCGCCTGCCCGCGAGCGGCCCGGTGCCGGGGGTGAGGAACCGCGCGCGGGTCAGCTCGGGACGGCGGTGGTAGCTGGCGACGGCGTGGCCGCCGACGAACAGTTCACCGGCGGCCCCGACCGGGAGCAGGTTCCCGGCCGGGTCTAGCACCGTGAGGGTGTAGTTGGTCAGTGGCTGGCCGACGGTGACCCGCGATAACGGGCCCGATAGGGCTGGCCGGGCCGGGTGGAGCCGCCGCGCGGCGCACCAGACGGTGCTCTCGGTCGGCCCGTACTCGTGATCCAGCGCCACGGCAGGCAGCCGGGCGGCGTGCTCCTGCACGTCGCCGGCCTGGCATGCCTCCCCGCCGACGGCGACGACCCGCAGCGACGACTGCCAGCCGTCCGGCACTCGGGTCAGCAGGTGCCGGTGGAACGACGCGGTGAAGTTGACGTGCGTGATCGCCGACCGTTCGATCACGGACAAGACCTGGTCGGGATCCTGGGCCAGGGCGGGCCCGTCCGGTAGGACGACGGTTCCCCGCGACCACAGTGTCCACATGATCATGTGCGGTGCGACGTCGAAGATCATCGGGAGAGTGATCAGCGTCCTGATCGTGCCGGTGCCGGCCATATCGAGGAAGCGGGAGCGGGCGTGCACCGCTATGCAGGCGTTGCGATGGGTCGCGACGACCGCTTTGGGGGTTCCGGTGGAGCCGGAGGTGTAGATCAGGTAGGCCGGATCGTCGGGGTGGACCTCCGGTGCGTCCCCGTCGACGGTGTCCGCCGGTGTGTCCGCCGGCAGCGCGTCGGCGTACAGCACGACGCCCCGGCGCCGGGCCGCGTTCAGTAGCGGCCCGTCCGTAACGGTGCGGGTGGTGATCGTGGCGGCTGGGTCGGCGTCTTCGAGCATCGCGACGTTCCGGGCGGCAGGCTGGTCCGGGTCGAGGCACAGGTAGGCCGCGCCGGCCCGCAGCGTCGCCAGGATCGCCGTGACCAGCTCGATCCCGGCGGGGCAGACGAGCGCGACGGTGCTGCCGGACCGGACTTCGCGGGCGGTGAGGTGCCGCTGCATCCGGTTGGCCTGCTCGCCGAGCTGGCGGTAAGTCCATCGGCTCCCGGCGTGCTCGATCGCGACGGCGTCCGGATGCGCGGCGACCGCGGCGTCGAACCCGGCGGTCAACGTGGCGAACGGAACCTCATCCACCGGCCCGATGCCCGCGGCGAGAATCCGCACGCGCTGCTCCACGCCCAGCAGGTCCATGTCACCCACCGGGCAGTGGGGCTGGTCAGATCTGCATGACAGGACGGCGAGGATCGCTTCGTAACCGGTAAGCAGCTCGGCGGCAGTGTCCCGGTCGAACAGGTCGGTGTCGTACTCCCACAGGATCGTCATCCCGGCCGGTCCGTCACCGGCGGGGCGCGGATCGGGCACGCACACCACGTTGAGATCGGCCTTCGCCGTCGCGTTGTGTTCGATGACCAGACGCGCGTCGACCGGACCCATCCGCAGCTGAGGGCGGGGCGTGTCGTGGAAGGCGAACATGAGATTGAACAGTGGGTTCTGGCCGGGGGCGCGCGGCCGGTCCAGGGAGGCAAGCAGGTCGAGCAGCGGCAACTCCTGGTGGTCTTGCGCGCCGAGCAGGACGGCCATGGTCGCGTGCAGCAGGTCGGCGAGGCTCGCGGCCGGGTCGACGCGGAGCCGCAGGGGTAGTGCGTTGACGAACATGCCCAGCAGCCGGTCGGTTCCCGGCTGGCGCCGGTTGGCGAGCGCGGAGCCGACCACGATGTCCTGGTCGCCGGTGTGCTGCCAGACCTGCACCGCGAACGCGGTGAGGAACACGGCGAACCGGCTCACCTCGTGCCGGGCGGCCAGTGCGTCGAGCCTGTCCACGACGGCGGAGGGGATATGCGCGGTCAGGCGGTCACCGCGGAACGACCGGGTCGCGGGTCGGGCCCGGTCCGGGGCGAAGGTTGCTCCGTCCTGGGGGCAGCCGTCCAGGTGGGCGCGCCAGTAGCCGATCTGGTCGGCGAAGTCGCCGGTGTGGCGCCAGGCCCGGTACCAGGCCGCGAAGTCCCGGTACTGGACGGGCAGGTCCGGCAGCGCCGGTTGCTGTCCGGCCACGATCGCTGTGTAGGCGTCGCGCAATTCGGTCAGGAACAGCTGCGCGGACCAGCCGTCGTGCGCGAAGTGGTGTTCGACCTGCAGCAGCCGCCACCGGTCCGGTGCCAGACGGAACAGGCACCAGCGGACCAGCGGCAGTTTCGCCACGTCGAAGCCCGTCGCGACCGCGGCCCGCATCCGGTCGGCGAGCTCGGCGTCGCGCGCTGCTTCAGCGAGGCCGGTGAGGTCGACGACCTCGACGCTCGCAGGCCAGGGATCGTGAACGACCTGCACCGCCCCGCCCGTCCCGTCTGGGCCGCCTGCGCTGTGTGGATCTGGACCGTCTGGGGCTTCGTGGAACGTGGTGCGCAGACTCTCGTGCCGCTCCACGATCCGGGTCAAGGCCGCCTGCAGCGCGTCGAGGTCGAGCGGACCGTCCAGCAGCAGGGAGAACTGGGTGTTGTATGCGAGGGCGTCCGGAGCGAGGTGGGTCAGCACCCAGATCTGTTGCTGCTGCCCGCTGAGCGGGAACCGGCCATCGGTGGCGGAGAGCGTCGTCTCCGGCAGCAGCCGGGTGGATGGTGTGGCGTCCCGGACCAGGTCGGCGATCTGCGTGATCGTCCGGGCCGTGAACAGTGCGCTGATCGGCACGTCGACGCCGTGGTCCGCGGCGATCGCGGCGGCGAGCCGGGTCAGCGATAGGGAGTTCGCGCCGAGCGCCGGCAACGACTGGTTCACCGGTACGTCCTCGACACCGAGGACGCCGGCGGCGAGAACGGCCAGACGCCGCCGTAGCGGGTCGCTGTCGTCGTCCACTTCGGGTTCTGCGGTGCTGGCCACCGGGTCAGGCAGACTGTTCTCGTCGATCTTCCCGGCCGGTGTCCGGGGGAAGTCGGCCAGCGTGACGTACGTGCTGGGCACGAGGTAGGCCGGTAGCCGCTCTCGCAGGTATCTGGCATAGGCCTCGGGTTGCAGCGCAGCGGTTCCCGGGGGCGGGACGACGTAGGCGGCGAGTACCGGCGCGTTCGTGCCGGAGGGTCGCGTGGTGACGTGGGCGTCCAGGACCGCCGGATGGCCCATGAGGACGGTCTCGACATGTCCGGGTTCCACCCGGTGGCCACCGACCTGGATTTGCCGGTCCGCGCGCCCCAGGAACACGAAGTTCCCGTCGGAGTCGTGCTCGACGAGGTCGCCGGTGCGGTAGACCCGGTCGCCTTCGATCGTGACGAACCGCTGAGCGGTCAGGTCCGGGCGGCCGAGGTAGCCCGCGGCGAGGTTCGCGCCCGTGATGCCTAGCTCCCCGGACCCTGCACTGGTGCGGGGGTGCCCGTTCCGGTCGAGGATCAGGTAGCCGGTGTTGCGGACCGGTTGGCCGATGCTCATCGGCGCCTGCCGGCCGGTGGCCGCGTCGTACATCAGGCCGTAGCTGGAGGCGACGCACGCCTCGGTCGGACCGAACTCGTTGACCAGCGACGTGCCCGGCAGGACGGCGGCGTGCCGCCCGATCAAGACCGGGCTCCACCGCTCACTTCCGATGCCCACGGCGTGGAGGCTGGTCGGGGGCCGTGCCGCGGCGCGGTCGAGGAAGACGCTGTAGAGCGACGCCGGGTAGATCAACTGGGTGACCTCGTGCCGGTGGACCAGGTCGAGGGTCGCGGCGACGTCGGCCAGATGCGCCGGGTCGATGATCAGGGTGCCGCCGGTCAGCAGCGTCCAGAACAGGACGCCGGTGGTCAGGTCGAACGCCGGGGAGTGCAGCAGCAGAACGTGGCCCGCCGGGCCGTACTGGTCGACGCGGGCCGCGGTGGAGTTCAGCAGTGCCGCGTGCGGCACCACCACGCCTTTCGGGGTACCGGTCGAGCCGGACGTGTAAATCACGTACGCCGGGTCCGCCGGCGCTGCCACGCCCCCGGGTATCGGTCCGGTTTGCGGGTGGCTGAGCAGGTCGGAATAGGTGCAGACCGGCACACCGGTGACGGCCTGTAGTCGGCTGGCCCGGCCGGTGCTGGTGACGACCAGCACCGGCCGGGCCTCCCGGAATACCTGGCTCAGGTAGGCGTCGGGCGCCTCGGAGTCGAGCGGCAGGTAGACCGCCCCGGCGGCCACGACGCCGAGCACCATGGCGACGAACTCGGGGCCGCGTTCGAGGACGACCGCCACGACCGGCGCCCCGCCCCGGCTCCCGCCAGCGGCAGCGTTCGCGGCGGCGTGGATGCCGTCGGCGACCGCGTGAGCGTTCGCGGCTAGATCCTCATAGCTCCACACCGCAGAGGGGGTCACGATCGCCGGAGCGGTCGCGTGGTCGCGGTAGGCGACTTCCATCGCCGTGGCGAGCGTCGGCGCCTCCACGGGAGCGGGCAGTTGGACGGTCACAGCGAGTCTCCTGAGTGCAGGGCTTGCCCGGCGCGGACGAGCCGGGCGCGCAGCTCGTTGCGTGACGCCGGGCTGAGCCGGGAGCCGACGTGTCGCTGGTAGGCCCGCAGGAAGGCCACCTGCCCGGCCGGTGGGGTATCGGGCTGGTCGGCGAACAGCAGGTCGTGGGGGGTCATGACCCGCACTGCGAACATCGGCGTCGGGCAGCGCATCACCGGAAATGCCCGGTTGTGCACGCCGCCGACAGTGCTGCTGGCGTGGAATTCGCCGAGCATCAGGCCTTGTTCGGCGAACTCAGCCCGTAGGAGGCGGTGACCATCGTCGATGAACTCGGCCGCCTGTTCGGCGGGAAGGCCGGGGAAGAAGCCGAGTAGCGCGGTGATCGCCCGGTGCGGTCCGGTGGCAAGGTCCTCGAAGACCCGCATCAGCAGCCGGCCCGCCTCGACCGCGTTGCCGCGGGTGAAGTGGGGAACCGCGATGGCGACCAGCCATACCGCGTCGGCGCGCAGGGCGGGGGCAAGTCGCGGACAGACGGCCCCCTGCCGACCCAGGTCGGGGTGCGGTTGGGTGATGAACTGCTCGAGCCAGCGCATCCCGTCCCGGTACTGGGGATAGCGACCGAACGCCGTGGCGGAGTCACCTGCCCGGACCAGCGAGCCGGGGACGGCCGACACCGCTCCAGCAGCGACCGCCGCCTCGGGCACGGCCGTCTCGGAAATCGCCGCCGTTGTCATGGCCGACCCGTTCCGGTGGTCTCACCGACCTGTCCGGACGGCTCGGCCAGCGGGTCGCCGGTCACGGCGTAGGAGGTGAAGCCGTCCGGTCCGACGGGGACCTCTCCGACTGTCGACACCCGGTGCATCACACGGTCGGCTCCCTCGAGGTCGGCGAGATGGTCGATGTCGGCTGCGGCCAGGTGCGCCGTGGACCGGTTGTCCCACACCGCCACCGATCCCGGCTCCCAGCTGAACCGGACCGTGTACTGCGGACGGGTCAACTCCTCGAACAGCAACTCCAACAACTTGCGGCTCTCGATCGGGTTCATCCCCAGAACGTGGGAGGTGCGGGACGGGTTGACGAACAACGCTCGTTCGCCGGTCTCCGGATGCACGCGGACCACCGGATGCACCGCGACCCGCTGATTCCCGATCATGTCGATCGCGCGCTTCTCGACCGGGTCCGCCGGATCCAGCCGGTGCGCGGCCCAGAAATTGTGCTCGGCCCGCAACCCGTCACACAGCGTGCGTAGCGGCGCGGACAAGCCCTCGTACGCGGCAGCCAGGTTCGTCCAGTGCGTGTCACCGCCGAAGGGCGGAACCTTCTCCGCGCGCAGGATGGCCACCGCCGGGGGGTTCACCACCTGTGAGGCGTCGATATGCCAGCCGCTGATGCTCGAATCCCACCGGCTGCGGAACACCGCCTCGTAGTCGGCACCCACCAGCTGCTTGTCCAGCTGCGGAGAGATCGTCAGGATCTGCGGGAACGGCGCGAGTTCCGCGGTGTCCTGGCTCCGCGCCCGTACCGCCAACGGCCCGAATCGCTGGCCGAACGCGACCTGTGAGGCGTGGTCGAGGTGCTGGTCCCGGAAGAACAGCACCTTGTAGGTCAGCAAGGCTCGGCGCAACTGCTCGACGGCGGCAGCGTCGAGATCGTCGGCCAGGTCGACGTTGTCGACGTAGGCGCCGATGAAGCCCGCAGCGCGACGGACGGTCAGCTCGGCGGCGGTCTGTGTCGTGGGCATCGTCCTACCTCTTTGTCTTCTCGTGCCGTGTCAGAGGCGAGGAGTGGCGGTCGCTGCCTGATCACCGACGAGTCCGGCCAGACCGGGCGCCAGAGGACGACCTGCCATCACCTAGACCCACCGGGTATCCGGCGGGGGAGCTTCGAACGGCACGCCGAGCGCGCCGAGCAGGTAGGTGGCGGCGGCCTCGACACTGTCGCGGTTGGCATCGGTCAGCCATGGGTTTTGGCCACGTGCGGCGAGCAGGTCGTGCACGTGTGCGGCCAGGTCTGCGGCCATGAGTGGCACCGGCGGGGCGATGCGAGCGAATACCTCGCGGACGGAGACCGGCCCCTCCTCCGAGGATTCAGGAGGGTCGGGCTCGACCCGCAGCCGGCCGTCCCAGCCGGGGACGTCGCCGGGGTCCGCAGTCAGTTCACCGGTCGGGTCGTAGTCGATCATCGCCGCCGTCCGGCGATGAGTGAGACGGTGCGTGTGCGGGTCGCTGTGGTCGTTGGCTGCGATCCAACGTCTCCATCGGCCGTGTCTGCGGCGACGTAGAGCCGGCCTCCGGCTTCCCACACGTGGCGGCTCAGGGCTCGGGCAAGCAGGCTGTTGGGTGCCAGTTGCTCCCAGGAGATGACCAGCACTCCGTCGACGTCGCCGCGCTCGATCGCAGCCAGGCAGGCGCCGAAAGCTCCAGGCGCCGGGCCGTCGCTGATGCTTGCGCGGTAACAGGACACCAGGTCAATCCCGAGCCTACTCGCGGCGGTACGCAACGCCGCCAGATCGGGCGCGACGTCGGTAGCAGGCGCGGCATGAACGTAGCCCACGACGCGGGCCAGCGAGTTCATGGCGCCCTCCCTTCCGTTTGCCGACACCGATGGGGGTGCGTCTCCACCTCGCATCGCGCCACTGCACCGACTTCCGGCGCTATTCCCTTCGCAGTTGACTGATTGTGCTTACGCAGCCACGATCTTCACCGCCCTGCCGCGGGTCCGGAGGAGCCAGCAGAGGGGCCAGTTAGGGGGCCAGCGGCGGACCGCCGCACGGCCAAGCGCGCCGAAGGGGGTACGGATGGGAAATCGCAGCCCCGCGCGTGCCGAGTTCGGCAGCAGGCTAGCCGCGGCACGCTTACGCGCCGGCTACCCGACCCAGCAGGCCTGGGCCGACGCCCTCAACGACCTAGCCGAAACCCCCACCCTGACCCGCGCCGAAGTCGGTCGCTGGGAACGGGGCGTTCGGATCCCGGATGCGTGGCTTCCGTTGATCGCCGAGAGCCTCCGTGTTCCGCTGCCCGAGCTCAGACGTGCCGCAGCACGCGCTCGTGCCCGGACGCCTAGCGCCGTCGGAACCGCTACGTCGTCTAAACCATCGTCGGCGTCGCGTGGTGAGGGCGAGCCGGCCGTGGCAGCGCCTGCCTCCGCGGTTCTACCGGCCGTCCGGGCCGACGAGGGTCTCGACGTAGCCTGGGATGCCGCCGGGCTACGACAATTGCTGGAGGGCTGGTCGCATCCAATGCTCGACCGACGCAGCTTTCTCACCATTGCGGGTGCCGCCCTGACCCAGCCGGCATGGCACGCGCTGGACCATCCAGTCCCGTCGCTTGCCGCAGGGCGGAGCTCGGAGGCCCGGGTCGAGGGCCGCTTGCTGGACCTGATCGAGGACATCGTCGCCCACGCCCAGCGCCTCGACGACCAGCAAGGCGGCGGCGCCGCCGACTTCGTCGAAGCGCAGTTCACCCACGTCGCACAGCTGCTGCGCCGCGCGAGCTACGACAGTCGGTCCGGGCGCCGGTTGGCGGCCGCTGCCGCGCAGCTGGCGCAGACGGCTGGGTTCATGGCCTATGACGCCGGGCGGGACGGCGCGGCGCAACGCTGGTACCTGACCGGATTGCGCGCGGCTCACGCCGCCGGGGACCCAGGGTTGTCGGCGAGCATCCTCGGGTTGATGAGCAATCAGGCCGTCACCCTCGGTCTGCGCGCTGATGCGACCCAGCTCGGGTCGGCCGCTGCCGAGTCGGCTTCCCATGCACCGCCGATAGTCCAAGCGCTGCTGGCCTCTCGAGGAAGCCTCGCGTACGCCGCGTCCGGCGACCTCACTGGCTACCGACACGCCCTCGATCGGATCAGCAGCGCGCTGGGACGCGCCGAGACCGCTGGCGAGCCCGCGCCTCGCTGGGCCGCGTACGTGTCGGCGACCGAACTGGATGCCATCACAGGGCGCGGAATGGTGCTGCTCGCCAGCCAGATGCCCACCCGCGCACCCCACCTGCTCGCCGAGGCCGAACAGCTTCTCACCGCGCGAGCCCACACTGACCCCGACGAGGTCCCGCAACGATCCGCCCTGCGACACAGCGCCTGGCTCGCGCTCGTCCACGCCCAGACCGGTGACCTCGATCAGGCCGTCGCCGCCGGCCGGGCGTGCCTTCCGCGGCTGCGCACAGTCAACTCCGTACGCAGCGCACGATTGCTCGGTCGTCTGCGGCGGGAACTGGCACCGCACGCGTCCCGATCCACAGCGGTCAGGCGGCTTCTCTCCGACCTCGACGCCCCTCTGTCCCCATCCGCCACGGCCGACTCCGGCAGTACCCGGATTAGCGGCTGACCCGACTGTGCTCGGCACTGCCCATCAGGTGATGCTCGCTGGTCGGAGTAGGTCGATTCGCAGTTTGCCGCCGGCCTTTGCGACGCCGGTGACCTGGAAGCCGGTGAGGAGAGACTCGCGCAAGACCGGCGGATCGAGGGGGCACATCACGACCGCGCGGTCGATGAGACCCGCGGCGAGGAAGGCGGGCAGATGCTGTGGCTCGCCGAGGAGCAAGACTGTGCGTGCCCCGCCGGTGTAGAGGGTGGTGAGCAGGCAGGCAGGATCATTCATGCCCGCGTTCGTGGGCAGGGTAAGGACGTCGCGGCCGTGGCGGTTGGCCTCCTGCAGGCGGCCATCGGGATGGATGACTACGTCGACGCCGGCGCTCAGTTCGCGGATCAACGCGCCGTCGGTCACCGCACTGATCCCATCTGCGGCGGCCTGGTAGGCCGCGGTCACTGTGGGGCGTCCGGTCGTCTGCGCAGTCAGCCACGGTCCGAGCACTACGGTGACCTCGTCGGCAAGGACGCCCACTTCAACCTCGACGCCGTGAGCGCGCAGGACGGCGGCGCCGCCCTCGCCGCGGGAAGTCGGATCGAGCACACCGATGACGACCCGGGCGACGCCAGCGTCCAGGAGCGCCTGTCGACAGGCCGGCGTGCGCCCGACGTGGTTACACGGTTCGAGGGTGACCACCGCGGTGCCGCCACGAGCGCGGTCCCCTGCGGCGGCGAGGGCCTGGGTTTCGGCGTGCGGTTCGCCTTTCCGAGCGTGCCAGCCCGTGCCGGCGGTCTGCCCGCCTGGGGTGAGGATGACGCAGCCAACCGGCGGGTTCGGGCTGGTGCTGCCCAGCCCTGCTGCCGAGAGGACGAGCGCGTGACGCATCGCGTCGATCTCGACTGGTGTTGCCACTACGCCGCTCCAGCATCGAGCGTGTCCAGAAGAGCGCGGACTTCGGAGACCGACGCCTGCGGGCGCAGGGTGTCCGCGAGTCGCGTGATCCCGGCGTGGATGCGGCCGGACCCGGTGGCCTGCGCGATCGGTAGCGCTTCCAGCGCCGCCGCCGCAGCCTGGTCCGGGTGCCCGGCACGGGCGTAGGCGACCGCCAGAGACACCTGACCGGCGGCCCGATCGCGCCGGTAAACCGGCGGCAGCGCGGGCAGAGCGCGCTCGTACTGGTCAATTGCCGCGTGAGCGCGGCCGGAAGCGAGGTAACAGCGGCCGCGCTGGAGCTCAATGTAGGCCGGAGTGCAGTACGAGCCGTGTCCGTAGCGGGCATCCCCGGCCACGTCGGTGCTCGCCAGCGCATGGGCCCCATCCAGCAGACAAAGGGATTCCGCGGACCCGCCGCGCGCTGCCCGGACCGTGGCCTCGTGAACGAGAACGGCCGCGCGCATCGGTCCCGGCAGCTCTTCGTCGTCGCGCCTCGCCGCCTGCGCGAGTCCGAGCGCCTCGGCATGGTGACCACTTGCGGCAGCCTGCTGAGATCGGCGGAAGAGCGTCCAGGCGAGCATGACGTCATCATGCGCCTGGTATGCCCACTCCATCGCCTGGGTGGTCCACCGGGCCGCGGCCGAGGGATCGTCGCTGTCCTCATACAGCCAAGCCGCGGACTCGGCGTAGCGAGCGGCGAGTCCGATCACCGCGGGACGCTTCGTCTCGCTGATCTCGGCAGCGAGCTCCTGAAGTATCGCCAGGTGACTGCTTACCCCGATCAGGGCGTGCCGTGGCCCAAGCAAATTGTCGGCCTTCACCAGCGCGTGCCACTGCTCATCCAGATAGACCAGCAGATCCTCAAGCGGCGCGCCGCTAAGGCCAGAAGACCGGCCAGGCGACGCACCGTCCTGGATAGGACCGAGAATTCCGATCGCGTCGGCACTCCACGCAGCAGTAGTCGATTCCGCGGAGGCGATCCCACGCCACGGGGGACCTCCCACGCTAGCGCTCGGACGGGGTCGGGCACGGCGGACGCGGGCCGCGGCGGCGGCCAGGTCCGCTAGCGGAACGTTGAGGCTCTCGGCTATCAACCCCAGCCAGGCATCCGGTACCCGGACACCCCGTTCCCACCGGCCAACCTCTGCACGCGTCAACGTCGCGGCTCCGGCCAAACCGTTGAGAGCATCCGCCCACGCCTGCTGGGTCAGATAGCCAGCATTCAAGCGCGCCGCGGCCAGCCAAGCCCCGAACCGGGCCCGCGCCGGGTTCGCCGCCGCCATACCTAAGCAACCTTCCTGCCGCCGGCCTCTGACAGTGCCCTGCTGGCCCCTCAACTGGCCCCGTTTCTGGCTCCTCCGCAATCGCAGACGACCCAGGAGCATCGTCGCACGGAAATAGGCGATGGACGGTGACGCGTACGCCGGGAAGGGCTGCAGCAACCCGCTGGGGGCTGTCCCCCGCTACCGCGTCGTCCGTCAGCCGCAGGTTTCCATCGCTCTCGCGCTGCTTGTCACTCCTCCTATCTGTTCGATTTCTCAGTGATTGGGGTCTTCAGCGTCATGTCCGACCGGGACGGTCAGTTACAGGAATTCGGATATTCCCAGCAGCTACGCCGGGAGCTGCGGTTGCGGCATCTACTGGCCTATGGGCTGGTGTTCATGGTGCCTATTGCGCCGATGGCAATCTACGGCTCGGTGTATGCCGCCTCGGGCGGCATGGTCGTCGGCGCGTACATCGTCGGCGTGGTGGCGCTGGGGTTCACCGCCTGGTCCTACGCGCAGATGGTCGATGCCTTTCCCCTTTCGGGCAGCGTCTATAACTTCGCCGGCCGCGGGATCAGCGCGCCGGTCGGATTCCTCGCGGGGTGGATGATCCTGCTGGACTACATCCTCGTCCCCACGCTGCTGTACCTGGTGGCGTCGGTGGCGTTGCACGCGACCGTTTCGGTGGTGCCGGTCTGGGTGTGGCTGATCGGGTTCGTCGCCGCGAACACCGTGATCAACACCCGCGGTATCAAGGTCACCGCCCGGTTCACGATCCTGATGCTCGCCGCCGAACTCGCGGTCCTGGCCCTCTACCTCGGGATCGGGATCTGGGCGGTCGCGACGGGCAAGGGCCAGTTCAGTTTCGATCCGCTGTTCAACACGGACACATTCACCTGGTCCCTGCTGCTCGGCGCCGCCGCGGTCGCGGTGTTGAGTTTCCTCGGGTTCGACGCAATCTCCACCCTCGCCGAGGAATCCCGCGGCGGATCCCGGGCGGTAGGCCTGGCGATGGCCGCCGCGCTCGGATTGGCCGGGGTGCTGTTCATCGCCCAGACCTGGGTCGCGGCGATGCTCACTCCCGACGGAGCCGCGCTGGTGGCCGGCGGTGACCCGGAGGGCACCGCGTTCTACGACACCGCGCGGGCCGCGGCCGGGCCGTGGCTGGCCACAGTCTGTGCGGTCGCGACCGCGATCGCCTGGGGGCTGCCGGACTCGATGGTCGCGCAGGTCGCGGTGTCCCGGCTCCTGTTCGCGATGGCCCGCGACAAGCAACTCCCGTCGTTCCTGGCGAAGGTCTCGCGGCGGCACAACGTGCCCACCAACGCGATCCTCCTCGTCGCCGTCCTCTCTCTGGGCCTGGGGCTGGTAATGGCCGCCCGCGCCGACGGGATCACCGTGCTGGCCGGCCTGATCAACTTCGGGGCGCTCACCGCGTTCCTCACGCTGCACGCCGCGGTGGTCTGGTACTACCTGATCCGCCGCCGCAGCCGCCGCTGGATCGCCCACCTGCTGATGCCGCTGACCGGCGCCGCGATCCTGATCGCCGTCATCCTCAACGCCAACATCTGGGCGCAGCGCCTCGGCGGCGCCTGGATCACCCTCGGCCTGATCATTCTCGCGATCCTGTATGCGACCGGGCGCCGCCCGCAGCTGTCCGGGTTCACCCCCACCGGCGGTGGCCACACGACCACGCTCCCCAACCCCGCCGGATCGCGGTCCAACGGGTCCCCTCACGCCGGACCCCACCAGCCCGGCGCCCACCAGGCGGGAGCACACCGGTGACCGCCCCACGGTTCAGCGCCGCGACCTCCCCGCCCACCATGCCGGTTCCCCCACCGGGCGCCTCACCGGACGCGGCACCGTTCGTTCCGCCCAGCACCTGGCCGGGGACATCGCCGAAGGGTGTACTGGCCTACGACCCGGCCGGTGTCTACGCCTACCGGTTCGGCGCCACGGAGCCAGTTGCGGAGGTGGAGCGGGGGCAGGTGCTGGTGACCACGACTGAGGACTGCTTCGGCGGCGTCATTACGACCGTCGAGGATCTGCCGTCGCGAGTGTGCCGGTTCGACCGGCTCAACCCGGTCACCGGCCCGTTCCACGTCCGCGGCGCGGAGCCCGGTGACACCCTCGCGGTCCACGTCCTCGACATCACCCCGGCCCGCCCGTTCGGGGTGTCCTCGACGTTTCCGCATTTCGGCGCACTGACCGGCACCGGCGCCACGGCGATGCTGCATCCGCCGCTGCCCGAACGGGTGTGGCTGTATCCGATCGACCCGCAGACCGGCACGGTGTTCTTCCAAACCACCGGAGCAGCCTTCACTGCCGCGCTGCCGCTGCGCCCGATGCTCGGCACCATCGGCGTCGCCCCCGCCGGTGGAGAGGTCCGGTCGAGCATCGTCCCCGACCGGCACGGCGGCAACCTGGACGTGCCGGCGGTCGGACCGGGCACCACGCTGTATCTCGGGGTGAACGTGCCCGGTGCGCTGCTGGCCTTCGGCGACGGGCACGCCCGGCAGGGCTCCGGGGAGGTCTCCGGCGTCGCGGTGGAGATCCCCACCCGCACCACCCTGGCCGTCGAGGTGGTCAAAGGCGTACCGACGCCGTGGCCGCGGCTACAAACCGACGCCACGCTCACCTCCATCGGCGCGGCCCGGCCGTTGGAAGACGCGTTCCGGATCAGCCACCACGACCTGGTGCGCTGGGTCGCCGAACTGACCGGCCTAGAGGAACTCGATGCGCTGCAACTGGTCGCCCAGGCCGGCCACGCCGACGTCGGCAACGTCTGCGACCCCAACTACACGATGCTCGCCTCCATCGCCCTGCAGCATCTGGGCGCTACCACCGTCTACGACGGTGTCCACCAACGGCTGCGCGCCACTCGGCTCCCCGACATCGACCGGAGCGGAGGGCAACGATGACCACCTATCGCTCGACGGCCTACGACCAGCCGTCGGCCGCGCCATTGCCGGCTGCCTGGCTCACCCCTCCGCCGCCCGCCAGCGGGCAGGCAGCGCCCGATCAGCGGATCGTCCCGCCCGGTTACGCGCCGTCGTTCGATCAATTCCCCTCGCTTGAACGTCCCGTGGCCGGCAGCGCGGGCGCTCCGGCGTCGCCCGGATCATCGGGTCGGCACGCTTCCCGGCCCGCCGGAAGCCGGCCGGTGCCCATCGGCGACGTTTCGACGGTCGAGCCACCCGGTCCGCATGTGCGGTTACCGCTGCACGCCGAGCTGTACCTGCTGTCGCATGACCCCTTCACCGGCGCGCCGCTGCTGCACCGCGCCACACTCGGCGTCGGCTTGGCCGCCGCGTCCCTGCTCGACCTGTGGTTCGACGGCCAGATCGCCTTCACCGCCAGCGAGGCCCTCGATGCGACGACGGCTGGGGCAGTCGTCCGTTTGACGCTCGATGAGACCGACCGGCCGGCGCATCCGGTTCAGGACGCCGCCCTTAAGACCATTATCGCGGCCGGTCTCGGCCAGTCCGATCCGCTGCGGGCATTTCTCCACGGCGCCGCCGAACACCTTCACACCGCCGTCGTCGACGCGCTGCTCGACGCACGCGTGCTGGAGCGCACCACCGTCCGCCGCTTCGGGCTCTTTCCCACTCACACCATCCTCGCGACCCAACCGGCGTGGGGGGTGCGCGCGGCGGCTCGCATCCGCGAGGCCCTCACCGGCCACACCGACGGCGACGACGGCTGCGCCGCGCTCGGTGGTCTGCTGGCCTGCCTCGACCTGACCGGCATCCTCCACACCGACATCCCCGAGGCCACCCTGCGCGCCTGGCTCCGCCAGTCAGCGGCCGAGCGACATCCCGTCCTCGCCCAGGTCCTCACCGCCCTCGACGCCGCCCGCGGTGACCTCGCCGTCACCGCCCTGACCTGACCCTGCCCTGCCGTGTCGCCCGGCACCGGTACGGCCGTGGAGCGCGTGCGCGTGACGGGGATCCCCAAGCGGCGAGGCAGGCCCATCCGGCTCCCCCGCGGCGGTCGACCCCGCCGTCGCGTCGGGCCTGGCCTCGTCACCGGCTCCGCTCGACGGCACACCCCACCGCCGAGCGGAGCCACCCCCGGAATTGGGCCCCGGTCATCGAGGAACCGGCGCTCGCCTCGTCCGCAACCCATCCCCGCTCCACTCGACCCCAGGACCCACCAGCCATGCCTCACGCCGAAGTGCCCCGCCGATTCCGCGGAACAGCCGATCAGCCGGTGCGTTCGGCCGGTATCGACGACTATTTCCTCGGCGGCGCCCACCACGTCGGCCCCGACCGGGCCGCTGCCCGCGAACTCGCGCACGCGATCCCGTCGGCGCAATCCGACGTGTGGGCCGGACGCGCGTTCGCCCGCCGCGCCGCCGCGTACCTCAGCGGACAAGGCATCCGGCAGTTCCTCGATCTGGGCTCCGGGATACCCACCGCCGGCTGCCTCCACGACCTCGCTCACAATCTCGACCCGGCCGCGCGTGTGGCCTACGTCGACGCCGACCCCACCGTCGCCGAACTCGCCCGGCAACGGCTGGCCGACGTGCCGCACACCGCCGTCCTGGAGGCCGATCTCCGCGACGTCGACACGGTCCTGGCCAGCGCCGAAATCGCCGACCTGCTCGACTTCTCCCACCCCATCGGCCTCTTCGTCACCGCGGTAATGCAGTTCATCCCCGACTCCGACCACCCGGGCGGGCTGCTCGCCGCGTATACCGACGCCCTCTCCCCGGGCAGTCACCTCGTGCTCTCCCACCCCACCCGGGTCAGTCTGAACGCGACACAGATCGCCGTGGCCACCGGCGTCTACGACGCCACCGGCACCCCACTGACCCTCCGCGATCCCGACGACCTGGCCGCGCTCTTCGACCGCCACCAGCTCCTCCCACCCAGCGACGACGCCCCACCGGCGGTGGTGCCGGTCACCGACTGGCGACCCGACCCCCTCGAACAGACACTCACCACCCGCAGCGTCTACGGGGCCGTCGGTGTGCTGCCCCGCCACGACGACCGGCCCGCCACCCGGCCCGCCGCACCACCTCCGGTGACCGGCCGCGCTCCCCGGCGCCACCCATGACCATCCACACCAGAGACCCGTCAGGGCCGGCCACCACACTGGACTTCGAAGCCGTCTTCGCAGCCCACCGCGACGCCTTCCGGCCACATGGACGCCCGAACTGCCCGGCAGGAAGCGAGCAGGCCGCGCCACTGCGCTACCGCACGACCGGACACGTGCTCTCCGGCGACCTCGGCTGGGCAGCCCTCGTGCGGCGCGCCCGCGACAACGGCACCACCATCCGCAGGCTCCGACTCGTCTCGACACCCCTCACCCCGCACGAGGCCAGGGACCTCGACGCGCTCAGGGTCAACGTCGCCGCCGGAAAAGACATCCGGACCCTTCGCCGTGCGCGGCTGCCCTACCAGCACGACCTGTGGATCTTCGACCGGACCCTCGCCTACTGGATGCTCTCCGACGACACCGGCGCACTTCAGCGCTGCGAGAGCAGAACTGTCGACGCGGAATGCGCCTACTGGCTCGGCCAATATGACGACGCACCGCCGACGATCCCGGCGACCCCGTCGTTCCTCCGGCAGCCCGCGCGCACGCAGACGGCCCGCCCACGCCGCCGCACGACAACCGCGCGCACCCCCGGCCGGTGGCCGATGACCGTGCTCCAGGTCGCCGATCTCACCGCCGTAGTCGCGATGGTGCTCTCGACTATCGCGCTGCCCTACCGGGCATTGAGCACCGCGCCCTGGTCGCGGTGGGCCGTCCTGGCCTGTGCTTGGGCCTGGAGGACACACACCGCGTCCACTTCCCACCACGCCTCTCCACGGGGACTCCGATGACAGAACCCCGCGGTGCGCAGGTCGCTGAGACGGTGCGGCTGATCACCGAGCTACTGCGGCAGGCCGCCATGTTCCTTCACCCGTTCGCCAGTGTTCCTGAGCTCGCCGAACTGGTCCTGCACCATCTGAGCCGCCGCGCCGCTACCGCGCGCGCCGAAGGCCGCCACGGCGACGCGGAGCGAGACGATCGGCTCGCCGAATGCGTGGCCGCCGCGCAGCAGCTGGCCCACGCGGTCGCCGCCCACACCCGCACCGGCCCGCCGCCTGGAACCCCGGCGCGCTGCTGGCCGTCCGGCCCACTCACCGGAGACGCCGCATTCGATGCGGTCATCGCCGGATTACACCTTCCCCCTGCCGACCCGCGCCACGGCCTGCCCTACTCCGACCCGACCGAGGAAAACCCACAGCCGTGATCCCCACCCACGAGCCGTTCAGCCGGCCCGTCCCCGGTATCGACACCAGCGTCGCGCACCCGGCCCGCCGATACGACTACTGGCTCGGCGGCAAAGACAACTTCGCCGCCGACCGCGCCTCCGGCGACGCCGTGCAAGCCGCGTTCCCCACCATCCGCACCGCCGCCCGCCAGAACCGCGGCTTCCTACGCCGCGCCGTCACCCACCTGACCACCGAGGCCGGGATCCGCCAGTTCCTCGACATCGGCGCGGGCCTGCCAACCGCGAACAACACCCACGACGTCGCCCACGCGATGGCACCGGACGCGCGGATCGTTTACGTCGACAACGACCCCGTCGTACTGGTCCATGCCCGTGCCCTGCTCACCAGCACCCCCACGAGCCGCACCGCCCCGCTCCAGGCTGACCTGCGCGACCCCGACAGCATCCTGGGCAGCGACGAACTACGCGAGGTCCTCGACCTCGACCGGCCCACCGCGCTGCTGATGGTCGCGGTCCTCCACTTCGTCCCTGACGACGACGACCCGGCCGGACTCGTCCGCCGCTACCTCGACGCGCTCCCGGCCGGCAGCTACCTCGTGCTCTCCCACGCCACCGGCGACTACCTGGATCCCATCGCCGCCGCAGCGGCCACCGACGCCACCCGCAGCGCCGGCACCTTCCAACTCCGCACCCAAGATCAAGTCGCCGGCTTCTTCGCCGGACTCGAGTTCATCCCACCCGGGCTGGTTTCGGCCAGCACCTGGCGCGCCGACCATGAGCCCGAACCTCCCCCTTCCGAAGCCGCTACGTCCGTCTGGGCCGGCATGGCCCGGAAACCCTGACCCCCCTCGGGGGCAGACCGGCCTGCCCCCGACGGGCCCCTCCGCGAGGTGGTCGCGGGCGTGCACCGAAGGAACCAGTGATGACCGACGAGCCCGTGACCGACGAACTCAGCACCGCGCCGGCGGGCGTGGAGACGCCCGGTCAGACCAACGCCGTCCCGGGGGCGCGGAAAGCCTCAGTTCGGCTGGGCGACGACCTCTTCCTGTGCGTACACGACTTCGAGGGTGACCGCCCTCGCCTTTCGCTTTCCGTGCTGCAGGCAGTCATGGCCGGCGGCGTGATCTCCGAACTCGTACTCGCGGGGAAATTGACGGTCCGGGGCAGCACGCTGGTCGTGACCGACGCGCGGCCCTCAGCCGACCCCCTGGTGCACCACGTGCTCGCCGACATCCTGGCGCAAGCGCAGTCCCCGGCCCGCGACCTTGCCGAGTGGCTCACCGCGCTGGGCCGGCCGTCAGTTGGCTGGATCGCCGACCGACTGCTCACCGCAGGCGTACTCGTACCCACTTCGGCGCGCCGCCGGTCGGCCGACATCGGCCTGGGCTACGCACCCAGAAACGCCGACATCCCCGGCCAGCCCGCGGCCCGCGTCGCTTGCGCCCTTGCCGCGGGTGCTCCGTTGAGCGACCACGACCGATGCCTCGCCGCCCTGCTGCACGCATCGGGCCTCACCAGCCTGATCATCCCCGCGGGACACGCGCGGGAAGATCTCCTAGTACTCGACGCGGAGTTGGCGTTTTTACCCGACCCGCTGACCGACATTCACCGGGAAATCGCATCAACGATCACCACGCTGACAGGGCCACTGCCCCACTGAAACAGTCACGGCCCCGAGCGTGCCCCTGGAGAGCCCGTTACCGTCCGCTGCGCCGACCGTCCAGCATGCCTTCACACCGCGTAACAGATCGTGGTTGCACCGCTGCGCCCGAAATGAACCGTGGGCAGCCCCATTCCAGATGTGTGGGTAACGGTGCGAAGGGCTTCGGCACTCGCGGAAGTGTTACGAGGCATGCGTATCCCTGGTCGACCGGCAGCGCTCCCTACATTGGGTAGATGAATTCGCGAATGCGTCGCGACCACAGTCCGTGAATACAGGGAATCACTGTTGTCGTTTGCTGCAGATCGGGCTAGAAAAGAGATTCTTGAGATCCGATATGCCGCGAGGGGACAAGGTGAAAGGCGCGCGAGCCCGCCGCTGGCTAGCTCCCGTTCCACCCCAAGTCAACCACGCTTCAACTGCGACATACGACCCGGTTCGGCGCAGCGATGGTCCAAACAGGATGCCGGTTCCGCGCAGGTCGCTACCGTCCCTTTCTGTTCTGTCACCCACCGATCGCGGCTCGCGAATGCGCGCTAGTCCGCGCCGTCCGACCAGAACCGTTCGAGAACGGGATGCGTGTACCTTCCGAAGTCTTCGTCGCCTGACGCGGACTGCGGATAAAGCGGCGACACAGCCCGCCGCCGGACTCCGCTTCCTGCCGACGGCGCACCAGGCGATAGTTCACGTACATAGTTCAAGGGGCACTGGGTGAACATTCTCGCGCTCGCCCGTTCGGACATCGACGTCGAACGCCCGGCTCACTCAGAAACCGCTGGCGGCCTTCATCGCGCTCACCCGCCAGCCGGATCCGCCCCGGCCGTGAGAGGCAGCGGCAACGTCGGTTCCCGCGATGCGGCCAGACCGCCCTCGCCGCCGAGACCGCGCCGGGCGGCAGACCGTCCGCAGATCTGAAGGACAGCGCCGTGCAGAACCTCAGCATTCCGCCTACAGCAGCACTGAGTCACGAACGCTCTCTCCTCCAGACCACACTCCGCGGCCACTCGAAGAACGGCTTCTCGCGGCTGGCGGGAGGGCGAGCTGTCCGGCTCGCCGCTCGCGGGTTGCTGCTCGCCGCCCTGCTAGCAGCGCTCTGTGGGGCCCTGGGATGTGACCGGCAGAGCGGTTCACCGCGGCCTACGCCATCGCCGCCGGCTCCATCCCTGTCCGCGTCGCCGTCTCTCCCACCGGATGTCGCCGCGCGCAACGACGCGGTCGCCGCCTATACCGGTATGTGGGCCGCCTTCGCACATGCCGGAGAGACGGCCGACTACAAGTCACCGGAGCTGCCCCGCTACGCGACCGGAGAGGCTCTCACCCGGCTGGTGAACGCCCTCCGCACCAACCACGGCAAGAAGCGCTACTACCGTGGTCGCCCGATTCTTGCCCCCGAGGTCACGGCCGCCGAGCCGAAGGACACCCCCACCCGCGTCACGATTCTGGACTGTGAGGACAGCCGTAACTGGCTGGCGGTGGATGCCGACGGAAAGCCAGATGGCACACCGGATCCATCGTCACAGCGTCAGCAGGTCGAGGCCACGGTGGTCAAAACAGGCGCGGTATGGAAGGTGTCGCGGTTCGTTGCCCCAGAGGGCAGCTCATGCTGAATCGGCCCGCCGCAGCTGTACTCGTGGTCATCACGACCGCAGGCGCCATCCTGGCGTCGAGCGCAGCCCCAGGGTGGGCGGATGGCCCCAATCCCACCGGGGATGTGCGGTGTCGCCAGGGCGACGAGAGTTGCAACGTCAGCGCGCGGAGCCCAGGATCCCGGCGACCTGATACACCGGATGCCCCGCCGGTCACGGGCGCGGAGCAGCCTCGTCGTCCCGGCCCCGGCCTCGGAGCGCTGGCCGATGGAACACCGCAGGCGGCGACTGCGGAGCAAGCTAGCGTCGTGGCGGTGTCGCGGCTGAATTTGCCTCGTCCTCCGGTGGTGTCGAATCCTTCGCCGCAGGTGACGCAGTTGGTCGGTCTGCCGGTGTGGCTGTGGGTGCCGCAGCAGTGGTGGGCGGCTCGGTCGGCGAGCGCGTCGGTGCCGGGGTTGACGGTGACCGCGACGGCGGTGCCGGACCGGATTGTGTGGCAGACCGGTGACGGCAACCAGGTGGTGTGCCGAGGGCCGGGCACGCCGTGGCGGCCCGGGATGGACGCAGCGAAGCCGTCTCCGACGTGTGGCCACACCTACCGCTCGCCGTCCTCGGCGCAGCCCGGCGGGAAGTTCCGGGTCGTCGCCACGGTGGTGTGGCGGGTGACCTGGGCCGGCGGCGGCCAGAGCGGCACGGAACCGGCGCTGGGGACCTCGACCACGACGACGCTGCGGGTCGGCGAGTCCCAAGCCCTACTCACACCGCAACGGCGCTGATCACACCCGTGACCGCTCAATTGGTGACAGCCCAGTTCATGACGGCGATGACCGGATGACCCTCCGAACCACGAACGTGAGGACGGCAAGCACGACATGGCATCCACAGCGTTGAGCTCCTCCGCGCCGCACGCTCCCCAGCGCTCACCCGCGGAGTTCTCGGGTCGATCTCGGCGGCGTCGCCCCGCGTGGCTGATCGGCGGCGCCGTCCTGGTGGTGATGTGTGCGTTGGGGTCGGCGTTCTGGTGGTCGCACACCTCCGGGCGCGTCGCAGCACTCGCGGTCGCGACGAACGTACCGGCGGGACAGGTCATCACCGACCGGGATCTGCAGACGGTGCAGGTGGCCGCCGACTCGAGCGTCAGCCTGGTCCGCGCCTCCGAACGCAACACCGTGGTCGGGCAGACCGCCGCCGTGCCGCTGACCGCGGGCTCCCTACTCAGCGCGGCGATGCTCGGCGCTCCGGCGCCGCCGGCCACAGGTCAGGCGGTGGTGGCCGTGTCGGTGGATCCCGGCCGGTTCCCGCCGGCGCTAACGGCCGGTTCGACCGTCACCGTCGTCGCCGCTAAGTCCGGCGACACTGTAGCGGGCTCGGCGACGCCCGGCGCCGCTCCGGCCGCGCCGGAGCGGAGCGGCCAGCGCTGGCCGGGCGTGGTGCTCGCGGTGGATCCGGCCGTCGATGGGCGCGGCGGAGCGGTGGTGACGCTGCGAATGGCCGCCGCGGACGCCCCCGACGTAGCCGCGGCCGGGCCGGTGGCGCTGGTCCAGCGGCATCCCGGAGAGAACTGATGCCACTGATCGTGTGGGCTTCGGCGTCCGGGGCGCCGGGGGTGACGAGCACCGCGCTGGCAGTGACCGCCGCGTGGCCGGCCCTCGCCCGCCTGGAACCGGTCACGCCAGACGAAGGAAGCTCAGCGCCCATCCTGGTGGAGGCCGACCCCTACGGCGGGGACCTCGCGGCGCGATTCCGGGCGGGTGAGGAACCGGGTCTGGCGGGACTCGCGGCAGCCGCGCGGTCTCCGCGCGGCCCGGACGAGATGGCCGCGATGACGCGCTCCTACGCGCGGACACTCGGGGGCACTCAGCTGGTGACCGCGCCGGTCGGCTCGGGCCAGACCCGAGCCGCGCTGAGTATTCTCGCCGCCCCAGGGGGGCCGCTCGCGGTGGCCGGTCTGGCCGCGACGCCGCTGCTGATCGACGCCGGGCGGCTGTCACCGGCCTCACCGATCGTGCCGCTGCTGCCCTCGGCGGACCTGATCGTGCTCGTGACCCGGACCGGTCTGGCCGAGCTGGCCCACACCCGGGAGCTGGCCGCGAACCTCACCCGTCTCAATCCCTCCCGGCAGGTGCTGCTGCGCGGACCGAACCCCTACCCTGCCCACGAGGTCGCCGCGCAGCTCGGTATACCGCTGCTGGGCTGCGTGCCCGATGACCGCCGCGCCGCCACGAGCCCGTTTCCGGATCGTTGGCGGCGGCGCGGGAAGTGGGTTCGCGCGATCACCGCAGTCGCGGCCCAATTGGCCGACGAGATCAGCACCGGGCACCCGCGATCGGCCGCCCTGGGCAGGCCGTCCGACCGGTACCGCGCCGGGGCGGCGCCGCGCATCGGCGTCACCGGCGGCACTCCTCCAGCGGCGGGAGACACCCCGCTAAGGGATGATCTCCCGGAGCAGAGTGGCGTCCCGAGCCGGGGTGGCCTTCCGGCGGGTGCGGCGTGGCCGGCGCCGGCTGCGCCCCGGTGGCCGGTACCGGCGCAGCGCATGCCTACGGGCAGCCGGGCACCCGCTGCACCCGCCCCCACGCTCCCCGGCGCCTCCGGAGGCCCCGACGTACCCAGCTCACCGGGCAACGAGGCCGCGCCGCCGGCACCGACCAGGAGGCCGTCGTGACCGCCGGACCACCCGCCGACGGGAGCAGGCCTCCATCCTCGTGGGCCCCGGTCAACGGGGCGGCGCCTCCCACCGCGACTTCTCATCCGGCAGCAGCGCCGCCACCGTCGCTATCGGGAGCCGACGTCGTCATGGCGCTGCGGCAACAGGTCGCCGAACGGCTAACCGCCCGTAGCCGCGCCGCAGACCAAAGCGGTGAGCCGCCCTGGACGCCCGAGCGGCGCCGCGGGGAAGCCGAGGTGTTGCTCGCGCAGCTGTTGCAGGAGCAGGCCACCGCGGCGATCAGCGCCGGCCGGGCCCCCCGGAACCCCGCCGCCGACCAGGCGTTGAGCGTGCGGGTGCTGGACGCGTTATTCGGGATGGGTGGCCTGCAGCCGCTGCTGGCCGACCCGCAGATCGAGAACATCAACGTCAACGGCTGCGATGTCGTGCACGTCCGCTACGCCGACGGGACACGCGCCCGGGTCGCGCCCGTGGCCGGGAGCGACGCTGAACTCGTCGAGCTCATCCGGGCGATCGCCGCCCGCGCCGGAGTGGAGGAACGCCGTTTCGACCGCGGCGCGCCCACACTCTCGGTTCAGTTACCGGACGGGTCCCGGTTGTTCGCGGTGATGGCCGTGACCGCCCGTCCTTCCCTCGCGATTCGCCGCCATCGCCACCGCACCGCCACCCTGCGGGATCTCCAGCGGCTGGGCACCATTGACCCCGGCCTGGACGCTTTCTTGTCCGCGGCGGTGCGGGCGCGGCGCAACATCATCGTGTCCGGCGGCATGGCCGCCGGGAAAACCACCGTTCTGCGCGCCCTGGCCAGCGCCATCGACCCGTCCGAACGGCTGGTCACCGTCGAGGATGCCCTCGAGCTGGGTCTGAACACCGACGCCCGGGCGCATCCGGACGTGGTGGCGATGCAGGCCCGCGACCGCAACATCGAAGGCGAAGGGCAGATCACCGCCGCCGACCTGGTGCGGGCGGCGCTGCGCATGTCCGCCGACCGGGTCATCGTCGGCGAGGTCCGCGGCTCGGAGGTGATCCCGATGCTCTCGGCGATGTCCCAAGGCAACGACGGGTCCATGGCCACCCTGCACGCATCCAGCTCCCAGCAGGTGTTTCTCAAGCTGGCCGCGTACGCGGTGCAGGCCGCCGAGCGGCTGCCGCTGGAGGCCACCGGACTGCTGGTCGCCTCCGCCGTCCACCTCGTCGTCCACCTGGAAACCACTCCGGGCGGGCAGCGTGTCGTGGCCAGCGTCCGGGAAGTCGTCGGCGCTGAGGGCGCGCAAGTGGTGTCCAACGAGCTCTACAAGCCCAGCGGCGACAAACGCGCCCGCCCCCACGTCCCGCCCAGCGAAGAACTCCTCACCGCCCTGACCGCGACCGGCTTCGACCCCAAGTGGCTGCACAACCCTGACGGGTGGTGGCCCTCATGACTCTGGATGCCTCGACCGCGCTGGCGGGTCTGCTCGGCGCCGGCATCGGTCTGGGACTCGTGCTGTTCCTCCTCGGACTGATCGGTACCACCACGGAGCCGTCCGCGCGGGCCGCATGGAGACCGAACGCCGGCGGCGGCCGGCGTATGCCGGTGCGCGCCCACGGGCGCCGGATCGCCCTGGCCTTCGCCGGTGGGCTGCTCGCGGTGCTGGTCACCCGCTGGCCGGTCGCGGGCCTGCTCGCCGCCGCCGCGGTCTGGTTCGCGCCCGCGGTCCTGGGACCCGACCGGGCCACCGCCGGGTCGGTCGCCCGCGCCGAGGCCATCGCCACCTGGGCCGAAATGCTGCGAGACACCCTGCAGGCCGCCGCCGGCCTCGAACAAGCACTCCTGGCCACCGCCCCGGCCGTCCCCGCGCCGATCCGCGCCGAGGTGGCGGCGCTCGCGGCGCGGATCCGCGGCGGGCAACACCTTCCGGCGGCCCTGCGCGCCGCCGCGGACGATTTCGACGACCCGACCGCCGATCTTGTGCTCGCCGCGCTGCTGCTGGCCGCCGAACATCAGGCCCGTCAACTCGGTCCGCTGCTCTCGGATCTGGGCGACGCCGCGCGGCAGCAGGCGACCGTGCAGCTACGGCAGGCCGCCGAACGCGCCCGCACCCGCACCTCCGTGCGAGTCATCACCGCCACCACCCTCGCGATGGCCGCCGGGCTGGTGCTGCTCAACCGCAGCTACCTCCAGCCGTATGACACCACCGCCGGGCAGCTCGTCCTCGCCACCGTCGGCGCCCTCTTCGCGGCCGGGTTCTGGTGGCTGACCCGGCTCGCCCGCCCGCAGGCCCCCGCCCGCCACCTCGCGCTCAGCCCTCCGGGCGCAACCGGCGGGCAGACGCGCGGCCCGGCCGTCCCCGCGACCCCGCCCGGAGGTGAGCGACGGTGATCGTGCCCCTGCTGCTCGGCGCCGGCATCGGTCTGGGCCTGATGGTGATCGCCGCCGGAATCTGGCCACCCAAACCGTCGCTCGCCGACGAACTCGCCGCACTCCACGCGCCACCAACGTCCGCGCCCCTCGCGTCCTTCGCGGCGCCGGCAGAGACGGCCGGATGGGCGGCCCGGTTGGGACGACCGGCCGTGCCGCTCCTCGAAGCCGCCGGACTACCCCGCACGAGTGTCCGCGCCGACCTCGCGGTCCTCGGCCGCCCACCCCAGCTGCACCTGGCCGAACAGGCCGCCACCGCCCTAGCCGGATTGTTCCTTCCTCCGCTGGTCGCCGCGCTGACCGCGCTGGCCAGCCTGCACTGGGGCTGGACCCTGCCGCTGTGGATCGCTCTCGCCCTGGCCGCCGGCGGGTTCCTCCTGCCCGACCTGGCCATCCACACCGAAGCCGGCCGACGCCGCGCCGAGTTCCGCCACGCCCTGTCCTCCTACCTCGACCTGGTCGTCATCTCGCTGGCCGGCGGCGCCGGCGTGCAGGCCGCCCTGCACTCCAGTGCGCAGATCGGCACCGGCTGGGCCAACCACCGGATCCGCGACGCCCTCCAGGAGGCAGCGCTCACTCCGGGCCTCACACCCTGGCAAGCCTTGGGCCGTCTCGGCGCCGAACTCGGCATCACCGACCTGACCGAGCTCGCGGCCACCGTCTCCCTCGCCGGCACCGAAGGCGCCAAGATCCGCACCTCCCTGCGGGCCCGCGCCGCCTCCCTCCGCGGACACCTATTGGCCGACCTGGACGCCGCCGGCGCGTCGGCGACCGAACGCATGAGCATCGGCGTCGTCGCCCTCTTCGCCGCGTTCCTCCTCTTCCTCGCCTACCCCGCGATCAGCCACGTCCTCACCGGGCTCTAGAAAGGACAGCCGCCGTGCACTCGATGTTCGCCAGGCTCGCCGACCACGTCGGCCGTGGCTCCCGGCGCCTCGCCGCGCCGCTGAGCGACCGACTACGTCGACGGGTACCGCGCGGCGAGGCCGGCTACAGCACCGAGACCGTTCTGGTCACCGCGCTGCTCGTGGCGCTGGCCATCGCGGTCCTCGGCATCATCGCCGCCAAGGTGCTGGCCAAAGCCAACGCCATCAACCTCGGCTGAACCCGGGGTCCGAACCGATGCCGAGCCCACTGCACACCGCCAGCCTCAGGCCACGCCCGGCGCCACCACGGCGCCTGCTGATCCGCGCCCTACGCAGCGGTTCAGGCCGCGGTTCGGATCGGGGTGCGGTCTCCGCCGAGTTGGCGCTCGCCACGCCGCTGCTGCTTCTGCTGCTAATGCTGGTCGTGCAGGCGGCCCTGGCCTGGCACGCCGTTCACGTCGCCGACGCCACAGTGACCCGCGCCGCGGACGCCGCCCGCCTGTCAGGCGCCACGGACGCCGACGGCCAGGCCGCCGCTGCCACGCTCACCGAGCAGCTCGGCTCCGGGCTACTCACCGACGTGCAGGTCACGGTCAGCCGCTCCGGCGGGCAGGTCACCGTCGAACTGACCGCCCACACCCCCACCGTGGTGCCCGGCCTGACCTGGACCGTGCACCGGCACGCCACCGCCCCCATCGAACAACCCACCGAGCCCGGCGGCGCCCCATGACCCCGCCCCGGCTCGGCCCAGCACGGCGGCGCGTTGCACGCCCCTTCCGCCGCGGGCCTCGGCGGGAGGCGGGTTCGATCACCGTTGAACTGACCCTGCTGACCCCGCTCGTGCTGCTCTTCGTGCTCCTGGTGGTCGCTGCCGGGCGACTCGCCGACGCCCAGGCCCGCATCGACCAGGCCACCTACACCGCCGCCCGCGCCGCCTCCCTCAGCCGCGACCCAGCCACTGCGACCAACACCGCCCGGGAAAGCGCGACCGCCGCCCTCGACCAGCCCGCCGCCTGCGCAGCCCTCGACGTCACCGTCGACACCACCGCCTACACCCCCGGAGGCAGCGTCACCGTGCACACCACCTGCGTGGTGAACCTGGCCGACCTCACCGGACTCGGGCTCCCCGGCAGCCGAACGCTGAGCAGCAGCTCCACCTCGCCGCTCGACAGATTCCGGGCGGTCACCCCATGACCGCGCACCGGCACCCCAACGACCTGCGTACCCGCAGCCAGCGCCGCCCCGGCCGGCTCGGTCACGGCCCGCGTCCCCGCAGTCTGCGTGCCCGCGGCCAACGCGCCGGCCGCGGCCGTCGCTGGGGTGAGGACGGGCAGGCCACCGCGTTCCTCGCCGTCCTGGTCCTCGCGCTCCTGCTGCTGGCCGGCCTCGTGCTCGACGGGGGCGTGGCGCTGGCGGCGCGGACCTGCGCGCTGGATGCCGCCCAGTCCGCGGCTCGCGCCGGCGCCCAGCAACTTGACCTGCCGCTCTACCGCGCCACCGGTCAGCTGCGTCTGGACCCCGCCCAGTCCCTCCGCGCCGCGCAAGACTTCCTCGCCGCAGCTGGGACGCCGGGGGAGGTCACCGCCACCACCGCAGCGGTCACCGTCACCACGCACACCGACCGGCCCGCGCAGCTGCTGCAACTCGTCGGGGTGGACACGCTGCGGGCCGCCGGCACCGCGACCGCTACCCCCACCGCCCCCGGGAACCAGCCATGAGCGCGCTCCGGCCCGGATCGTGGGCGCCACCGGCACCCGCACGCGCACCGGCTCTCGGCACCCCCGCCGGTCGCCGACGGCAACCGGTCCTGGCGCACCGGAGCCTGCTGGGGTCCTTGACACAACTGCCGCAGATAGGCGGCGCGTGCACCGCGGGTCAGGCCGCCGGCCGACCGCAACGGCGAAGGAGACCATGATGCGCATCGTCGCGACCGTTCTCGGGCGCATCCTGCGGGCCCTCGGGGCGCTGCTTGTACTAGCGGGTTCGGTAGGCGGGGTGCCATGGCTGCTGATCGCCGCGGTCGGCTGGCCACTGCCGCGCCACGTCCCCACGCTCGGTGACGTGGCCGCGTGGCTAACCTCACCGATCGACGACGGCGGCATCTTCAAGGTCATCGCCTGCGTCGCCTGGGTGCTGTGGATCCTCTGGGTCAGTTCCCTGCTGCTGACGGCCTACGACCTGATCCGCTACGCCGGACAGTCCCGTCCTACACCCACCGGCATCCACGCCCTAGCCGCAGCACTACTCACCGCCATCACCCTCAACCTGTCCGGTGCCGCGTCCTTCGCCCAGCCGCCGGTCCCACCGGCCACCGTCGCCGCCGCCACACCCCTGTTTCCGGGCACGGCCGCCACGCCGGTCCTCGCCCTGGACGACCAACGCAGCACTGAGGCCGGACAGCCGGGCGGCACCGGATCAGACGGCGCCTACCCGCCGTGGCACACCGCAACCGACACCACGGAACGCGACAACCGGAACGCAGCGCTCGCCGGAACCGGCAGCACCACCACAGGAATACCGCGCTGTGTGGTCCAGGAGGACGACACCCTGTGGGATCTCGCCGACACCCACCTCGGCGACTCCGAACGGTGGGAAGAGCTCTACACCCTCAACCGCGGTCTCGTTCAAGACGACGGCCGCGCCCTGACCGACCCCGACCTCCTCATCCCCGGTTGGGTCCTCGTCCTACCCACCGGGCAACCCGCACCCGCGCCGACCACGCCGCCGACCGCGCCCGACAAGCCAGATGGGGCAACCGGACAGCCACCACCAGGTCAGCCGACAGTCCCTGGTCCGTCGGCCACCACGCCACGTCCGACACCGACCAAGCCTTCGGCCACGGCACCCAACCCATCGACCAGCGCATCGGCCACTCCCACTCCCGTGCCGCCGACTGCGCAAGACCCGGCAGAGAATCCCGCCACGACTTCTGGCGCCGAGCACGGCGTCGATCTGCCCGGTGGGTGGATCAGCGCCGGACTCGCGGCCGCGCTCGCCGCCGCCGGATCCCTGGCGTGGCTACGCCGCCGCCGCGTCTACCGGCCTGAACCACTTCCCGGGCCGAACCCTCGTGCCGCCGACCTACGGCCGCTGCCGCCGGTGATCGGCACCGTGCGGGAAGCCGTACACGAACTCGACCCCGGCCTCCTCAAATCCCGCAGCCCCGGACCGACCGTCGCTGAACTCGCCGACGCCGACTCGCCCGACCTACCGCCGCCGGGGCCCGACGGACCGCAACTGGCCGGGCTCGACGAGCCACTCCACCCACGCGGACTGGGCCTCACCGGCGACGGCGCAGTCGCTGCCGCCCGGGCGCTGCTCACCGCAACCCTCTCGGCCGGCGGACCCCAGGATCCCGACGCCGCCGGCACCGTCCTGATCCCCGCCGCCACCCTCGCCGAGCTCCTCGGCGCAGCCGCCCTCGACCTCGGCCCGCTGCCCCGCCTCCGCGTTCGCCCCGGCCTGCCCGACGCACTCACCACCCTCGAAGACCTGATCATCGCCCGCCGGCGAGAACTCGACGATCACGACGCCCCCGACTACGACACCCTCCACGCCGCCCACCCCTACCACCCCCCGCTGCCGCTGACGCTGCTCATCGCTGAAGTCCCCGCCCCGGCCCTGCACGCCCGCGTCACCGCCGCCCTGCAACTCGGCGGCCCCCTTCGTATCGCGGCGGTCTTCCTCGGAGATTGGCCCCCCGGCGACACCCGTCATGTCCACCCCGACGGCACCACCCGCCGTTCACCGACCGGCGACCGCAGTGGACCGCCGCCCCGGTTGTCAGTCCTCGACGTTCCCGCGGCTGCCGCCGCGCTTGAGGTCCTCCGCGAAGCCCACACCGGCGTTCCGCCTGCGACCGCCCCCTCCGCTCCCTCAGCCGCCATCGTTCCCGGTCCCGGGTCCGCACCTCGCCGACACCCGCCCAAGGTCGAGGACTCCCCGGATCAGACCAGTCCTCTACCACCCGACCGCCCGGCCTCAAGCCGGGGCGGCCCCTACGACGACTCCCCGCCTGCACCAGACGCAGACGGCGACCTCTCATCGGAGGCCACAGCCTCCGGTGGGCTCCGGGCACGCATCCAGGTTCTAGGTCACGCCCCGGTGATCCTCCCGATAGACGGGCCAGCGGTCACCGGTGCCCGCTCCCAAGCCGTCCAGTTGCTGGCCCTGCTCGCCGCGCACCGCGACGGCATGGACCTGTCCGACATCATGGAGGTCTTCTACCCCACCGCTACCGTGCGGCGAGCCTCCCAGCGGCTGTCCACCACCGTCGGCAACCTACGAAACCGCATCCGCACCGCCGCCGGCGACCCGAACAATAAAGAGAAGCTCGAACCAGTGCTCAACACCGGAAGCCACTACCAACTCAACCCCGACCTACTGTTCATCGACTGGTGGCACTTCCAAGACGCCCTCGCCCAAGCCGCCACCGCCGACGGCGACCAGCGCCTGGCCGCGCTCCGGCGCGCCGTCGAACTCTGGACCGGACCACTTCTGGACGGCTGCAACTACCGCTGGGTCGAATCACACCGCGAGTACTCCCGCCGGCAAGGCATCACCGCCCACACCCAGCTCGCCGCCCTGCTCGGCGATACTGATCCCGACCAGGCCGCCAGCATCCTCGACGACGCCTGCAGGATCGACCCGCTCAACGAAGACGTCGCCCGGCTCGCGATGCGCGCGCACGCCCGAACGGGCAACACCGCCGTAGTGCGCACCCGGCTCGAAACACTCGCCGCCGCCCTCGCCGACATCGACGAAGAACCCGACGAAGCCACCATCGAACTCGCGGGCCAGATCATGCAGCGATCCGCCGCGCCGCGCCGCTCCAGCCCTCGACCGACGCACACCCTGCACACCGACCGCCGGTGACCTCGGCGTCAGGAGCTGTCCATCGGTCTCGGCGCTGGTGCCGGACGGTGGTTCGCGCCGACCGGGGCCATCCGGTCGCCTTTCTCATAGCCGAGGTGCTCGGTCATCTCGGCGTCCAGCGCGGCCTGCAGCGCAGTCTTGGCGATCTGTGGCAGCGACCCGTCCGGCCCGACCAGAGACAACCCTTCGGCGCGGGCCTCTAGTTGGCGGGTTAGTGGCGACGTCGCCCTGTTGGCTGTGATCCGGTCGGCCCGGCTGTCGCGCCGGCTGTTCTAAGGCGGCACAGGTGGCTCGGTGCTCGCCGTGGTCGTTGGCGGAGCTGGTGGATCCGGCGGCGGTGAGCACCCCGGCCGCTTCCCTCTCAGCGCGAGCCCAGGCGCCGGCGCAGAAATCGGCCGAAAGGGGTGAACCGCAGTTGGCGCAGAGCCGGGACCGGTTCGACCCTGCCAGCGGCCCAGAGGGCACAGCCGACGCAGATGAACACCCCGGGTGTGCTGCCCAGCTCCGTGACCTCGCGCAGCGGCAGGTCACGGCCACAGCAGCCGCACCGACGGCGATCGGATTCGCGGATTGTTTCGGCGGCGGCGGTCATGAGGGGATCCTTTCCCGCAGCGCGGCGGCGATGTCGGCCTGGTCGGGCGCCCCGGCCAGGCCGGTCGCGGTCGGGTAGAGCCGGCATGTCAGCCCGTCGGGCATCGGCCCGCTGGGGAACCGATCGTGTCCGTCGATCAGCAGCGTCGGCAAGCCCCGGAACCCGGCCGCCGCAGCCGCGGCGCCACTGGCCATCGGTACGTAAGCGACCGCGATGTCGGATCGCCCGTGTTCGTCGAGCGCAGCCCGCAGCCGGCGGCCCGCCGCCCGCCACGAGGGGCAGCCTGCGAAGTGGACGACCGAGACCTGCATCGGCCCATCGTCCACCCAATCCCGGCGAAGGACACCAGCAGATGCCCGACGGAGCTCAGGCTCAGAACGGGCTTCCCTCGCAAGTCGTCAGCAGGCGCGCACGACGGTCGGTCCTCATCATCGTCGTCGTTGCCTTCGACGAGTTCGCCTTTCCAGGCTTCACGGCCTTAATGGATGGCGAATACGGCGATGGCGAAACCGGCGACCGGATCGAGCCAGGCAGCGCCGGTGAGTGCAAACAGACCGAGCCCGGCGAGGGTGGAGATGCGCAGCAGCACGCAGATCCGGGTTTCGGCGGCGTCGGCCATGATCAGCGGGCCCCCGCCGAACTGCAGCGCGACCCCGCCCTTTGGCCGTAGCCAGCAACGGTATGGCCACCACCGAGGCGGTCAAGAGCACCAGGCCGACGATCCACGTGTCGGGTGCTTTCCCACCGACGAGGCTGCGGATGCCTCGATCACGACGTAGGCGGCGAGCACGTAGAAGGCGACCGCGACGACTACGAGGGTGCGGCGTTCCTTGGCTCCGTCGTGCTTCGCCGTGGCGCAGCCGGGCGGCCAGACACAGGCCGACGAGGATCGCGGCGGCCGATTCGATACCGGAGTCAAGGCCGAATCCACAATGGAGACGAGGCCAGGCGGTGATCGCGATCCGCCTTCGACGACGTTGTAAGCGACGGTGATCTGCGCTAGACGCAACCCGCGGCGGGTGAGTCGGTCCGTGTCGGCCGGGCTGAGCGCGGCCGCGGGGCGGGTGCTGGGGTCACTGTCGTGTCCGGTCTCGCAGCTGTAGCTGGGGCAGAGCGCGACGGCTTCCCCGGTCACGGCGAGTAGACGCTCGGCGGCGCGCAGAAGATCCACCAACTCCGGCCGGGCCAAGGCATAGAACATCTGCCGCCTCTCAGGGCGGCCGGTGACCAGGCCACAGTCGCGCAGGCTCGCCAGGCGCGCCGACACGGTCGACTGGGCCACACCGTGCACGCCGGTCAGATCCGCCACCCGCACTCCCCGTCGGCCAGGCGGTGCAGTCATCGCGTTCCCGCCAGTGACACCTGGGCTACCGTACCCCCCTAATGTATAGGTTCATAGCGCCTGCTCATCGCCATCGCTGTGGCGCGCGACCATCCCCACTCCCTTGACTAACATACCACCGGGGGGTATCAATTTGGCTGTCCGCAGGGATAACGAACGAGGAGTAGGACGATGTCGAAGGATTCTCGACGCGGTTGGGCGCTGGGTCTGATCGCGCTGGCCCAGTTCATGGTCATCATGGACACGTCGATCATCGGCGTGGCGCTGCCACGCATGCAGATCGACCTGGGCTTCGATCCGGACGATCTGTCGTGGGTGTTCAACGCCTACGTCGTCGCGTTCGGTGGACTGCTACTGCTCGGTGGCCGGCTCGCCGACCTGTTCGGGGCGCGCCGGTTGTTCGTGGTCGGTTGGGGGGTGCTCGCGGTCGGGTCGTTGGCGGCTGGCCTTGCTCCGACTGCACCGATCGAGCTGGCGGCCCGCGCAGTGCAGGGCGCGGGTGCCGCGATGATCGCGCCCGCCGCGCTCACGCTGCTGATGATGATCTTCGGCGGCCAGCCCCGAGAACTGACCCGAGCCCTTGCGATCTACGGCGCGGCGGCACCGGCCGGTGGCACGGCCGGGGTGTTCCTCGGTGGTGTGATCACCGAGTACCTCAGCTGGCCGTGGGTGTTCTACCTGAACGTGCCGATCGCAGTCCTGGCCATGGTCGCCACCCCCGCGCTCATGCCAGGTGGAGGCGCGCGCCGAGGATCCCTCGACGTGCTCGGCGCCGCGACCGCAACCGCCGGACTAGGCGTCCTGGTTTACGCGATCGTCCAGGCCCCGCAGACCGGGTGGGACTCGATCCGCACCTGGCTGCTGCTGCTGGTCGGCGCGGCGCTGCTCGTCGGATTCATTGGCCTGCAGGCCGCCCGCCGCGAGCCGTTGGTCCGGCTGGCCATCTTCCGCGCTCCCGGCCTGGCCGCCGCCAACCTCGCGCAATTCCTGCTAGGCGCGGCGTGGATCCCGATGTGGTTCTACCTGAACCTCTACCTGCAGCAGGTCCTGGGCTACAGCGCCTTCCCTAGCGGCGCGGCGCTGCTCCCGATGACGTTGCTGATCATGGCCGGCATGGTGGTGCTCGCACCGAGGGTCATCGCCCGGTTCGGAACCGTTCCGACGGTCGTCGCCGGCCTGCTCGTGCTGGCCGCGGGTCTGGGCTGGCTGTCGCTCGTCCGCCCGGATGGCAGCTACGCGGTGGACGTGCTGCCGGCCTCTCTGGTCGCCGCGCTCGGGATGGCGCTGGCGTTCATCCCCTCGCTCGGGACCGCGATCTCCGCGGCTCGCCCGGAGGAAGGCGGTCTCGCGTCCGGGATCGTCAACACCAGCTACCAGATCGGCTCGGCGCTGGGACTGGCGGCCATGACCGCGGTAGCCGCCGCTTACGGCGCCGACCGGATCGGACAACCCGACGCGCTCACCGACGGCTACGCCGCGGCGTTCCTCGGCGCCGCCGGGATCGCCGTCGCCGGCGCGGCCCTGGCCTGGTTCACCCTCGGCCGGGTCAGCCGGACCGGCGATCGGTCATCGGGGCCGGCCGAGCACCGGGAGGCAGAGCCCGCCGGACGATAGGCCACACCGAGCAAGGGAGGGGCGGCGCCGTGTTGGCGCCGCCCCTCTTTTCGCCGACCGATGCTGGCCTGCGCCGAGGTACGGGGTCTTCACACGAGCGTGTCCACCGGGGCGCCGCAGAACGCGACGCCGTCCCTACAGCAACCGAGATCGACAGGTGGCCGCCCTGGTGATCGCTGGGAAGAAGCACAGGCCTGCAGCCTCGGCGACAACTCAGCGCTTGCCGCCCGGTCCGATAGCGCGTCACCGGAAACCGCTTAAGCGACCGCTTTATCTGCCGATAGTCCCGCAAGGTTGAGGTGAGGACGGCGCAGTGAGCGATCGGGGTGGGCGTCGGCCGGACGCCAGTTCGACCAGTAGATCATCACGGCCAGTTCGGCTACGGCAGCCGGAGGATGTACGCGCCTGGCTGTCGGGTCAGCCGTCCCTGGACGAACTATGCGCCGCCTACCCCGCTGAGTGGGAAGACGTACAGCGAGAGGTCGGCCAGGTTCTGGCACGAGGCGATGCGGACGAGTTGAAGACATACACCGCTGCAGTCGCCCGTCCGCGCTCGTCAGCGCACCAGAAACGCCGACGGCCGCCCCGTCGGGACGTGGAACAGGAGCTGCGAGCCGAGATTCGCCAGCGGATGACGGCAGCGGCGATACGCCAGCTTGCCCTGTCCGCAGCGACCGGCATTCGCTCGGGCCGCGTCCGCTTCGGCTTGGTCAACGGCTACGTGGCGCAGAAGCTGCTCTTCTCCCGCGACCTGGACCGAAGACCAGTATCGATGCGCCTGTTCCGGCTGGTTTGGCCGCTTCTGTGGCAGCGTCGGCTTCTCATGCCGCTGGTCGGCCGGAAGGGCATCTACTGCTTCTACTCGCGTGAGCTCTTGACGGAGCTGGTCCGCATGGCCGGCGGCCGCCCCTGCCTAGAAATCGCCGCCGGGGACGGCACGCTCGCGCGCTTCCTCCGCGACCAGGGAGCCGACGTCACCGCTACCGACGACTACAGCTGGAAACACGCTATCGATTTCCCCGGCGACGTCGAGCGCCTGGACGCCGCCAAAGCGCTGCGGCGGTACCAACCGGCTGTCGTGTTCTGCTCCTGGCCGCCGGCCGGCAACGGCTTTGAACGGGAGGTGTTCGCTACGGAAAGCGTCGAACTCTATGTCGTCATCAGCAGCAAGCACGAGTACGCGGCTGGTGACTGGGCCTCGTACCGCCGCCAGCGGTCGTTCGACTTCGCCGAGGACTCAACCCTCAGCCGCCTGGTCCTGCCACCGGAGCTCGACTCCGCCGTGTACGTGTTCCGTCGCCGCCACCCTTCCGGTTGAGGACGCTGTCCGTCGTCGACGGCACTGGCGACGCAACCCAACACCGGTCCCCCGCGTTCGGCTGGCACCGAATCGCCGCCGCTAGGGCTCGCTAATGTGCCGGCACGAGCACGGGGGTTCGCCGGGCAGCGAAGTCTTCCAGCCAGCCGAATAGAACGATGGCTGCGCCGATGAAGGCCCACGCGAGGGGGAACCAGAGGAACCACGCGTCGCTGCCGACCAGAGCGATGGCGCCGGCCAGCGCGACGCCGTGCCAGAGGAAGATGGTGACGGCGCGGGCGTTGAAGATGGTGACCGCCCGATCGAGCACCGGGGCTCGGGCGAGCCACCCGACCGGAAGTGAGAAGCGCATCAGCACGAGGACTGCGCCGCAGTAGAAGAGCCCGATCGCGAGGTCGCTGTTGAGCAACGACCAGGGCGACGCGCCGCTCGCGGCGGCGCCGTCGTTGCCTGGGCCGAGGAGCCAGGCGATGCCAGCGAGGGCGAAAGCAGCCCCGATGGCGAGTAGAACGGGCAGGCGGGTGCGTTTGAGGACACCCTCAGCGGCGGCGAATCCAACGAGCCAGCACCCCAGGTAGGTGAGGAAGTCCTTGATCGTTCGCCCCCACCAGTCCGCCACCGTGATGATTTCGGTCTCTACGAGGGCAAGCACCGCGAACGGCAGGCTGAGGAGGACCCAGGGCGCTCTGCGGAAGAGGGGAAGGAGAACCGGGGACAGGAGGACGTAGAGCAGGTAGGTCTTGATGTACCAGAGAACTCCCCATCCGATGACTCCCCACTGGCTTCCTGGGGGGTTGCCGATGGGCAGAAGCCAGAACACCAGCTGCCAGGTAGGAGCTGCGCTCCCGTCTGCGTCCACCCAGTGTGCGGGGTGGCCGTCGTGCCAGAGCATGACCGGAACCCAGATCGCGGCGAAGATCCAGAGGACCGGGAGCAGGCGTCGGAGTCGGCTGCTGACCGCCTGGCCGGCCGACCGATCGATCGATCTCACCATCAGGGCTCCGGCCAAGGCGAACATGATTCCCATCGACGGGAACCACTTGAGCCAGATGAGGGGGGAGGCGTGGTAGATGACGACGCGCACCAGAGCCAGGAAGCGCAGCAGGTCGAAGTAGCGATTGCGGCGCGGTTCCGCCGCGCCGTCGGCAGCGGGCTCTGCCGGTGCGGTCCTTTGGGGCGGTCGCGTAAGGACCCGCCGCGCGGTCAGCCAACGCACGGTCCCGTGCCCTCCCCGCTGCCCGCGCGCTGCTCGCCAATAGAAATCGACCGGTCTGTCTGCTGATGGGCGACCGAACCGCGGCGCCCGTCGCGTTGGCCGGCGCGGGCGACCGGATGGTGTTCCATGGAGGCCTTTCAGTCCGGAGGACAGGTGATCACCCAGTGCTGAGCAAGGGCGTATAGCGCCGCTTCCGCCCGCTGCGGGATTACGGCGCGGAAGCCTTCAGCTGGCCAGGACTCTCCCTCGAGTCCCTGGTCATCCGTGCCGGTCGAGGCGGGCGGCATAGCCGGTGGCGTTGATGGCGTCGAGCACGTCGGCCGGAGCGCAGCGCGCGGTGTCCAGCTCGACCGTCGTGGTCGCGGCCCGCACGCTGGTGGACGAGGCTTTGACCCCCGGCAGGTCTTCGACGGCCTCATCGACGAGCAAGCCGCAGCTGGCGCAGTGCATGCCGGTGACCTGGATCGTGAGGGTCGTGAGGGTGTCAGCCATGGTCAGCTCCTCCCGGTGGGGGTGATCGTGAGTTGGCCGCGGTACATACCCATGCCGCAGCTGTAGTGGAGCGTTCCGGGAGTCAACCGGCCTAGATCGATGCGGGTGTCGCCGGTCCGCGGCAGTATCCAGTCGCGGTTGAGGGCGGGGATGACGAATGAGCGGATGCATCCCTCGGCGTTTTCGGCGCGGATGATGAGCACGGTGGGCACGCCGGCGCGGACCGCGATGTTCGCCGGGGCGAAGGAGTCTGTCGTGGCGGTGACGATGACTTCCTGCTGGCCGGTGGGGCGAATGGAGACGACCGACGGATCGGCGACCGCCGGCGCTGGCCCTACTCCGAGGGTGCGAGGCAGATTACTGGCTGCGAGCGGCGAGTCGGCCAGAGTGAGACCCCCGTTGATCGTGTAAAGCCCCAATACGAGGACCAGCACGCCGACCACCGCCGCGAACCGTCCTCGCCAAGCGGTGGCGGCCTTACGCGCGGCATAACCCAGGAGCACGAACAAAGGGCTGGTACCGAGGACGAACACCGCCATCGTGGCGGCGCCGCCAGCCACGGAGCCCGTGGTGAGGGCGATCGCCTCGACCGACAGGGTGACTCCGCAAGGAATAAGCACGGTGAAGACGCCGAGCACCGCGGGGGCCAGGGCGGTGTCCGAGCGCGCTCGGAGCCGCACGTACCGGCTCCAGGACGCCGGTGGCTCGATGCGGATCCGGCGGAACCCCGGCACACCGAGCTGAGCCAAGGCCAGCAGCACGATGAGGACGCCGGCCAGCAGCTGAGTCCAAGTGCGCACGGTCGGCGACAAGCGGACAGCACTGCCCACCGCCCCCAGCAGGGCGCCGAGCGCTGTATGGGAGAGAAGTTTTCCGCCCAGGAACGCGGCGACCGGAGCCAAATCCGCTGTGAGGCCACCACTTCGAGACGCGACCCCGAGCGGGATGGTTGCCCCCGTTGCAGGCTCTTCGCCGCCCACACCTAACCGCGCAGCTGCCGCCGGGGCTCCCGCGGAGACTCTTGGCGTCTGCCCGGCGCGTTGGCGGGTGACCACTCCGGCCAGCAGACCACCCTGCACGGCGGCGCAGGACAGTCCGCCCGCGAACAAGCCGGTTACCAGGACCGCGCCCAGACTCACGAGCAGCCTCTTCACCGCTGGCGGTCAGACATCGCGTCTCGACCGCCAGCATATCGACACGCGGGTGGGTGGCCGATGAGCAACGGGGCAACGGCCACCGGCCACCCACCGGGACACCTTAACCTAACTACTACGTAGCTTAGTAGTTCGCTCCACGCCATCGCTATCCGGTCGACTCCCGTGAGCCTCATCGGCCGCACAGGCCACCCCGTCGGCTCGGCCACGGACGAGCGACACGGTCTAGCAGGAGCGTCCTGCCCGGCCCGCCTTCACGCCGCCCAGACAGGGCAGTACGACGGTGTGGACAGCAGAACACCCGCCACGACGAAAAGCGCCGGTCCTGCCGCCACTCCGGCGATGCCCGCGGCGACAACCAGCCGCTGAGCGGGAGCGAGCCGGGCCGGCGGCGTGAGAAGACGGTGAAGGCGCTCGACCGTCTCCCCTCCCGTCGCGGCCATCGCGCCAGGCGGAACGGAAGCCCGGCCCTCGCTCACCGTAGCGCCGGCCATCGTCACCAGAGCCCTTGCCAGTGCCAGTGGCTCATGGTGGGCAGCGGCGACCTCGTCCGCTCGGAGCTCGGCCAGTCGGCTCAGCTGGCCGTGGGCGGCAGCGAAGAGCCCTACCCGGGGAAACGCGAGCTGCAGCAAGCGCACGCCGGCGAGCAGCAGCGCGTGCCGTCCGACCACGTGCGCCCGCTCATGGGCGAGCACGGCGGCCAGCTGTTCAGCGCTGAGCAGTTCCAGCGCTCCGCTGGTCACCACCACCTGGTGAGCCGTTCCGCTGGCAACGTAGGCCGCCGGTTCAGCGCACTCGACCACCGTCGCGCCCAGCGCGGTTGAGGACCGTCCGGCCAGGCGCACCAGCTGGGCGTGCCGCCGCCGCTGGCCGGCGCGAGCGCGCGCCATCCGCAGCCCGCAGCAGACGAGCCGTGCGGCGATCACGGTGGCGGCTGCTGTCGCGGCGGTCGCTACCGCACGCCCCGTCCAACCGAATTCGCCGTGGGCGGCGCGCATGCACCACTGCCAGGCCATGCACAGGGCGGTGTCCGCGATTGGTGAACACACTATGAGGGCCGCGGCGGCAACCAGGGACGTCGTCACCGCCAGCAGCACCGCGCACCAGGCGGCGATTCCCAGCCGCGGCGCCCGCTCGACCCAGCGGGCTCGCGGAAGCGCGCGGGGCGCAGCCCAGGCGACAGCCGCGGCGAACAGGCCCAACGCGAGAGCAATCACCGGGGCTCGCTCCGTTCGTAGGCCTCCAACGCTCGGCGCAGCGCCTGCGCCTCCGTGTCGCTCATCTGCCCGACGAACCGCACGAACGCCTCGGCGGGATCGCCGGCGTCATTCAGCGCATCGCGCATCTGCCGGGCGGCGTACTCCTCCCGTGACACGGTCGGCTCGTACCGGAACGCACGCCCGGCGGGCTCCCTGCGCAGCCATCCCTTCTTGAAAAGGTTATCCACGACCGTGAGCACGGTGGTGTAAGCCGGTTGACGAGTCGGACGGAGGGCTTCGAGAATCCCGCGGACGGTCGCCGGCTCGTCGCGTGCCCACAGGTAGTCCATGATCACCACCTCGAGCTCACCGAACACGTGCACGCCCGCTCCTCCGCTGTCTCGACGCACCAGCGCCGTCCAGAATAGTGACCGTCGGCGCCCTTTCCGCTCGACCACGGCCCGGCTGGGCGTCCCGGCCGCGTCGTGACCAGCAGGGCGGCCCTCGCCGGAATGTCCTTGTGCCTGCACGCCGAGGGCTACGCGCTGCGATGATCGGCCGAGAAGGTAGTTACGGTGCGCAAGCCACGCCGAGAGCCGGTGTCTACCTTCGCACTTTTTGTCGCCCCCCACTTGGTCCGTCGGCTCGTTACCCTGCGGACGTCATCGAGAGGAGTGGCTACTGATGGGGGAGCCGTTGGCGCGGCAGCTGCGGGTATACGTGCTTGCGGTGGTGTGCCCTGTGCTCCTCGCAGCCCTGCACCTGATGCCGGTCACTTCCGCAGACGGCCCGCCGGATCATCGGTCGGTCAGAGCGGAGGCTCAGGTCCACGGATCCGGTGTCCTGATCAGCTCAGGCGCGGGGCAGGATCGGACGCCCCTCGTTCCTCCTCGAGTACCCGAGGACTCGGGTACCTGCTGGTCGGCGCACGAGGACGGTCATCTGTGTGCGACTCCCCCGGCCGCCAGCCATGAAGTCTCTGAGCCCTCGCCCGAACCCGCGGTAGGGCTCGCTCTTCAGCCGATACACCGGCCCCAGATGCAATCCGGCCGCCCAGCAGCACGGCTGCCGCTGGATTCCTCGTTGCGGCTCCGGCTGTAGCAGCCGCCGCCAGGAGCCGAAGCGACCCTTCATACGGCTAGCCCGGAGCTCTGCGTCCGCCTTCCCTTCCCCGCCACGCCCGGCGCCTCTCTGCGGCTTCTGCCTGGCAGTTCCGGACTGCATCGCGCCGACCTGGAAACCGGCGTCGCGGCATTCGGCGTCTCCTTTGCCTCCCCAGCGCCGCCCGCGTCCGTAGGTGACGGCCTGGCTTCTTCCGGCGGTGCGCTCACCTCCACCAGGTCCGGTCATCGTCAGGGCGCTGCGGGCCTGGTCTGATCCGAAAGTAATGAGCTGATGGTTGCAGCCGTGTTTACGGCACTTGTTGGTCTAGTCGCCGGTGGCGTCGTCATTGCGTTCACCGTGATGGATTCGTTGGCCATTCTTCCCATAGGAGGGGGCCTCTACGCGGCAGTGCTCTGGTACGTGATGGGACAGAGCGAGCGCCGCTGAGCGGGTGTTCTCCGTAGCGGCCAGGGCTGTGCGGGACCGGAACATCCCGCCCCGCACAGCCCGTTCCCCTGCCCTCCTGTTTCCTACACCCTCACGGCGGTGCGGCCGGCGTCAGTCATTCGTCCTTCCGTCCGGCGCAGAGCGACCGCGGCGAGCAACCCCAAGCCGGTCAACGCCAGCCAGGGCAGAGCGGCCAGGCCTGCGTTCCGGGCCGCGTCAAGCACTGCCCCGGTGGCCAGATTTCCCACCGTGATGCCGATTCCGCAGATCGTGTTGTACAGCCCGTAGTGCGTCGCGACCCGCCGATCTCGCGCCAGACGGGCGATCGCGTCCATCTCGAACGGGAACGCCAGCATCGTTCCCAGGGCCAGCACCGCCGCCGCAACCAGCGCGGGGCCGATTCCCAGCAGCGCGCGGCCGGCTCCCGACCGGGGTAGGTCGAACGCGGTGGCCGCCAGGAGCGGCAGGAACGCGGCGGCCAAGCACACCAGCCCGAGAGCCATAGCTCCCACCGGGGTTCGCCTGCGTCGGCACCAGGCCGTCACCCGCGTCTGGCCGATCAAGGTGAGCAGTCCGGACACGGCGAAGATCGCGACGACCCCGACCGTGGTCGCGGTTCCCTCCCCGGTGATCCGCCGTAGCTCCAGCGGCAGCGCCAGGTAAATCTGGAACGACAACACGTAGGAGGCAGTCATGATCAGCGCGAACCGGAGGAACCGGCGGTTGAGCAGGACGGCGCGCCAAGCCCCGCGCGCCGTGGACGGATCTCCCTGGCTTCCTGCCTCGCGATCCGTCTGCTGACCGGCTGCTGCCTGCGCGGGTAGCGCCCGCAGCTGCAGGACGGTAAGCACCGCGAAGATCGCCGCGGCGACGAGGCACACCGCCCGGAAGCTCGACCACAGCAGGAGGAAGCCCACGACCGGGCCGAGCAGGATGCCGGCCTGGTAGAAGATGTTGAACAGCGCGAAGGCTTCGACGCGCCGGGGGCCGCTGCGTGCGGCGAGGTAGGCGCGGACCGCGGGGTTGAACAGCGCCCCCGCGAAGCCGGTGATCGCGGAGGCGATCAGCAGCGCCGCGAGCGACTCGGCAAATCCGAGGGCTCCGAACCCGATGGTCCGCAAGAGACACCCGGCGACGATCAAGGGCTTGTACCCGAACCGATCCGCCAACGCACCGCCGACCAGGAACATGCCCTGCTGAGAGAAGTTGCGCATCCCGAGGACTAGGCCGACCGCCCAGGTCGCCAATCCGACCGGCCCGGCCAAGTGCTGGGCCAGGTAGGGCATCAGCATGTAGAAGCCCAGGTTGATACTGAGCTGATTGACCAGGAGAAGCCGGACGGTCGTGTCGAAGGATCGGAACTGGTCCCGCACCGCCATCAGCGACCCTGCCGGTGACCGGCGCGCTGGTGGAGCCGAGCGCCAGGCTGGGGATCGATCACCTGGGCGCAGCGCGTCCAGCAGGTCACCTCACGCTCGGTGGGGTGGCTGATGGTGTCCGGCCGACTCGGCGGTGCCAGGTCCAGCAGCCCATGGTCGTGGCAGTAGTCATCGTCGTAGATCGATTCCAGGTAGCGATGGGGACCATCGGGAAAGACCGCCGCGATCCGGCGGCCGACCGGCTGGGTCCGCGCCAGCCAGGACGCGACGAGCGCGACCGCCCCGACGCTCCACCCGCCGGTGGCGTAATGCGACCGGGCCAGTGTGCGCGCCGTCCAGACCGCTTCAGCAGGCGCGACCCAGTGCACCTCGGAAAAGCAACCGTAGTCGACGTTGCGCGGGTAGATGCTCGAGCCGAGTCCGCGCATCAGACGCGGCCGAGCGGGCTGGCCGAAGATCGTCGATCCGATCGTGTCGACCCCGATCACCTGCAGATCTGGCTGCAGCTGACGTAGGACGCGCGCGATCCCCGCGGAGTGTCCGCCGGTGCCCACGCTGCAGACCAGGACGTCGATGCGGCCCAGCTGAGTCGCCAGTTCCAACGCGAGCGGCGCATAGGCATGAACGTTGTCCGGGTTGTGGTACTGATCCGGGCACCAGGAGCCCGCATGTTGCGCCTTGAGTTCGCCCACGCGCTCCCGGCGGGCCTGCTGCCAGCCACCCACCGGATGAGGGGTAGCGACAATGTCGACAGTGGCGCCGTGGCAGGCAAGCAGTCGGCGCATCGACGGTTCCAGCCCTGGATCGGTCACCAGGGTCACCGGATGCCCTAGCGCGAGCCCGGCCAGAGCCAGGCCCAAGCCCAGCGTTCCGCTGGTGGACTCGATGATCCGTCCCCCGGGCGCCAGGTCCCCGCGGATGCGGGCAGCGCTCACCAGGTGCAGAGCCGCGCGGTCCTTGATGCCGCCCGGATTGGAGCCTTCCAGTTTCGCCCAGAATCCGCGGCCGCCGGGGACCAGAGGCTCGCCAATCCACAGCACGGGCGTGTTACCCACCAGGCCGGGCAACGACAGACTCGCGCCAGGCGGAGGACTAGGAACCTCAGGACGGCCCAGCTGCGGACCCAGATCGGATTGCGGCAGATCAAGCAGAGCGTTCAGTGCGGTGTACATGTGTCGCCTTCGCGCCGTCGGAGATCGAGGACTGTGAAGGCGTCCGGGGCTTCGCACGCGCGAGCACGGAAAGAGAGTCGACGTGGCAGCACGCCACGGTGGATGGCCACCGATCGGCAGGCACACACGCGAAGCCGGACGCCGGGCCACCGGCCCGGTAATCCTCAGGTCCGCGACACGCCCAGGGCGACCAACCGTGGAGGGGCGAGTCTCAGTCCGGTTTCGGCAGCTCTCGCCTCTGGGGCCGCCGCATTACTCCATGAGGGCAGGCGACGCGCAGCGAGCATTCCGCACGCCAGGCCGACAGCATGGTCGTCGCGCCACAGCGGACGCGGCGCGAATCCCTCGACGGGCGCGCACGCAGCGTGATGAGCGCCGTGTTGCGACGCTGAATCCTCGATCACGGGCCCCAGGGCGGCCGGACGAGACACCTGTACGGGTCCCAGATGAGGCGCCGACGCGGCGGTCTGCAACCGCACCTTCGCAGCGGAATGCGACCCCGAGCCTGACTCGGTCGAGCACCACAGAGTCAGCCCAGCAGCCACGACCGCCACAGCGGCGAACCAACGCCAGACCAACCCCATAGCCGTCAATACTACACATGAGGGTCAAAACGGTAACAACCGTCACCGATCTGAATCTGTGACAGTACCGACGAACCCTCGGCGCCGACCGGAGTCACCGCAAGACTGTGCGCCTCGGCTTAGCGGGCGGGAGCGGCGAGGTTCGGGATGTCGAACCAGGCGAACGGCGCGAAGTCCAGGTTGCGGAGCACCGTGGTGAACACCAGGAAAAACACGAGGTAGGTCACCCACAGCCATCGCGGCACCGTCAGCGCTGGCAGTCGCCGGCCCAGACCACGCTTCACCGCCCATCGGAGCCAGAAGTACACCAGAACCGGTGCGGCGAGCACAGCGGGCAGATGGAACCGCGCGGCCTCGACGACGTGTCCGTGGAGCAGGTAGTAGAAGGCGCGGGTGCCGCCGCAGGTCGGCCCGTTCACACCGAACATCGCATGCCACGTACACGGGCCTGTCGGGTCCTCGACCTGGTCGGTCGGGTTGTACAGGTTTACCCAGACCGCCGCGGCGAGCAGCGGCAGCAGGGGTAAGAGCGGGAGCACCCGGCTAGCCCAGGCGGGGCGGAACCATTCGGCAGGAGCGTGCTCAGGGCTTGTCACAGTTGCCTCCCCATAGGTTGGTCAGCGGTGTCCGCGGCAGAGCCGGGCCCGGCCTCCAGCCAGCTGACGGGCGAAGGTGTCCAGCTGGCTGGGCGATGCTCCGGCCAGCAGCGCGAATCCGGCAAAGGATTCACTGAAAGGCTCGGGAGCGACCGCGCACTTCGGTGGATGGGCGGAGCGACCGAGGTCAATCGGCGTTGCGCAGGGTGACGCGAGAAAGAGTGCGTGAGATGCGATTTCAGCGCATGAGCGGGCGGCGGGCGAGGATGAGTGCTGCCGGGAGCGCCGGAGGTCGGCGCTCCCGGCTAACAACGAGCTACACGGTCTGCAGCAGGGTTCGCATCTGGGTGATTTCGGCGCTCTGATCAGCGATGATCTTGCCGGCCAACGTCTTCGCCGCCGTGTTCTGGCCGGCGCTCTGCTCGGTCTTGGCCATGGTGATCGCCCCGTTGTGATGCTCGATCATCATGTTCAGGAACATGGTGTCGAATTCCTTGCCGGAAGCCTTCTCCAACGCGGCCATTTGCTCGTCGGTCATGCCGCCGGGCATCGGACTGGCCGACGATCCCATGTCCATGTCCCCGCTGCCGTGATCCATCTCCGCGGACTCGGCGGGGATCTTCTCTCCCCAGGCGGTCAGCCAGTCGGACATCGTGTCGATCTCCGGTTGCTGCGCCTGCTGGATTTTCGAGGCCAAGGCCTTCACTTCGGAGTTGGAGGCACGGCTCGTCGCAAGCGAAGCCATCTTGATGGCTCCACGGTGGTGGACGATCATCTCTTGCGCGAACGTCACGTCCGCCGCGTTGTGCGCGGTCACCGCCGCGGCAGACGAAGAGGACGCGGAGGCAGTTGCACTGGAACCGTGGTCCATGCCGTTCGTACCCGAGTCGTTGCCACCACAGGCGGCCAACGCGCCGATGGCCAGGACAAGAGCGGGAATGGCGAGGCGTTTCATAGCAGAGTATTCCTTCAGGTCGAATTGCGGTCAGGACTAGCGCCTCACCGCGGCCGCAGTGAGGTGAGGAACACCGGCCGGCGTTCTACGTCCTGCACACACACAATTCGACAGGCCCCCAGATGCGAGCCGGTGGTGAGCGTACGCTCCGCACCCGGGCTAGCGGACTCAGCGATGCGCCGTGCGGAATGCGGAATCTCAGCGCGACCCACGCCATCACGAGTCCGACTCCGGCCAGGATGGCCAGACACAGGTGCAGCAGGTGGCAAACCGTCGGTGTGTTCGCCCACGCGGTCACGCGTTCCCGCCCGGTCGCGGCGGGCTCGTGAGCCGCCTCCGGCAGGAGCATCCCGTGCTCAGCCGCCGCGCCCGCGGCAACAAGTGGCCCGCCATGTGCAGCCGCGGCGACAGCCTGCGGCGCCTCTGCCGACAGCCTGCTCAACGAGGGCCCTCCGGTGTGGCCATGGCCGCCACAGGTACCGATCAGGAGCCCGACACCGTGCATAGCGACTACGCCGAGCACAACCAGCAGCCCGACTACCCGGGCGCTCAATGCCGCGCCCGGCGCACTCGCTGACGCCGCCGTCACACCCCTCAGCTTAGGACCCTTCAGCGAGCGCTCGCCCGCGGACCGACGAGCCCTCCCGTCAACGCCGGACCGGCCTGCACCAACGCCGCTGATCCTGCCGCGCCGCGGGAGTTGGCCACCGGCGGATGCAAACGAGCGACCGACTCCGCCGCAGCACCCACCGCAACCGCGGCTTGAAAGGGGCCCGTCACTGGATGACGAACTCCGTGAAGTAGACCGCCATCACCGGCTCGACCTCTTCCTCGGTGTAGGCCTCCACCACCTTCTCGGTCAGTTCCGCCTTCTCCGCTTCGCGCTGCTTGGAGGTCGCCAGCTCCGCAACCTCCAGGTTGCTGAATTGCGCGATCACGATGTCCAGGGCCTTGCTGCCGTCGACCGCCTCCTCGGCCGCGGTGGTGGTCTGCAGCGCGATCGCGATCTTCAGATAGTGCCCGTCGGCTAGATTCACCGTGATCGGATCCAAGGGTACGACCGCACTCGGGGTGGGCTCGGGTTTCGCCGACTCGTCGGAGGACCCGGCGAAGAACGCGAAGTAGGCGCCTATCCCCCCACCGAGCACGAGAACCGCCACCGCCACGAGGATGACAATCAGCTTCTTGCGGCCCCCCTTCGACCCTTCCGCCGCGTCATCGTCTGACCCCTTACCGGCCATACGCCCCCCTTGCTCGCTTTATCCCCTTTACATTAGTACTATGCGCCCTAGTTGAAGCAATACGCGGGGTACACGTGGCCGCCGAGGCGATCGGAGGATTCTGTTCCATCTCGGTGGCGCCTCTCTGGCCTTCCGCCCTGCCGCGCGAGGCCGCGGGTATCCACCCCAGAACCCGTGGAATGGATGCGAGATCGAACCCCCGCACGCATCTACTATCCTGCATAGTTGTTGACTCTCGGCTATGGGCGATCCCGACGGGCGGAGGTTGAGTAGCGTGCGCGCCGTTCTCCGCGGTCGGGCTACCACGGGCTCGGTCATCCCGTGACGTCACCGGCGCGTGGCGCCACCTCGAGGGCGCAGGAACACCTCGACGAGTGTGGCGCCGTGCCAGACACAGACGACGTCTGCCGCAGTCGGCGGGTGATCGTCAACCAGTGCTGGCCGACGCTGGACGTGCCTGAAGCTCCGGATCAACTCACGCGAGCCACGACCGCGACCGACTTCGGACTCTCCGGAACCCCCCACGCGATATCGAGACGTCGCAGTGCTGCACGAGATCGGGCTGGCTCGGTGGCCGCGTCACACCCAAGCCAACTTCGCCTGGGTCGACTGCCTCCGGCGTTTCTTGCCATCGCTTTCCGATTACTCATCTTCCTTGGCTGTGCAGTCATCCTCTACTCGATCTGCCTTCGGTCCTTCCCGTTCTCGGTCGGCGCTCTGCTCGCGTGCATCCCGGCCATCTTCGTTCTGTCCGGTAGCACTGGATTCCCTGGCCGAGGAGCTGCCCCGCCGGCTCGACGCCGGCCGCGCCAAGGGGTGGGCGCCTCGCGCTTCGCGGCGTCTGCCCGACGCCCGTCATGGATCGCTCTGCGGATCGTTGTGCTTCTGGTTGCGTCCCTCGGCGCTGTCCATGGCCCGCATCTCGGTGCGGCCGTTGCGAGCGCCGAGCCCGTCCTGTTGCTCCCGGTTTCTCAGCCATCGGTAGCTCCAGCCATATCACCGGAGTGTGCTTCCTCGGACAGCCCTTCCCCGCGATGCGCCCCCGAATGTCACGGTGAGGAAGCGGTCGCCTCTACGGCGGCGCGTTCGCAGGCCAGAGCCACAGCGCCGCAAGACGACGCCAGGCACACCGTCGGTCGTCCGGTCCTCGCAGAATCGCCGACGGCCTCTCTCGGCTCTCCTGGGGCCAGCGGCCAGGGGACGTCCACGCTCGTGAGGCTCTGTATTCAGCGGGTCTAGACCGTCGCCCGACGTCACCGTGAGTGACGCCCGACGTCCGCCGCCCCGTGTTCGGCGAACCCGCGACGTAGGCCGACCGAGTCGTGCCGCTACCGCGCGATGTTGCCACGCGGCTGCTTCCTGCTCGAGAACGGATCTCCTGATGAGCCTCAAAGCCCGCCAAACGACGTTCGTCGTCGCCCTATTAGTCGTCATAGCCGCCGTCGCCGCATCTGCCATCGCCTTCCTCCGGCCGGCATCCGACACGGCACCGGTAGAAGCCGGTGCCGACCATGCCGTTCCCTTCGCCGTGATCCGCCCGTCCGCTCCCCAGGAGCAGGTTGACGACGCGGTCGCGAGGTTCTACCGCGATTGGAAGGCGTCGTACCTGCGCAGGAGCTGCGCCCCGGGCACGTTCCAGGTCTATTCACCCGACGCCCGATACCCCTATGTCGCCGAGGGCCAGGGATATGGGCTGGTCATCACCGCCCTGATGTCGCCATCCGATCCGGAAGCGAAGGCGACGTTCGATGGGCTTCTCACCTATGTTCTTGCTCACCCGTCCAGTAAGAACCCGGACCTCATGGCAGCAGAGCAGGACTCGGGCTGCAACGACCGCGCGGGAGGCGACTCCGCGACCGACGGCGACATGGACATCGCCTACGCCCTGCTCCTCGCCGACCGTCAATGGGGTAGCACAGGCCGGTACAACTACCGGGACCTCGCCCTTCGACGGATCCAGGCGCTCAAGAGCAGCAGCGTCAATCCCTCATCCAAGCTGATGCTGCTCGGCAACTGGAGCACGGCGGCCGACCCGGACCTCTACGCCACCACCCGGCCATCCGACTGGATGCCGCACTACTTCCGCGCGTTCGAGACCGCCACTGGCGATCCCGCCTGGTCTGCGATCCGCGCCGCTCACCAACGCGCCATTGACGGCCTCCAGAGCAACGCCAGCCCCGCCACCGGCCTCCTGCCAGACTTCGCCCGGGCGACCGGCGACGGGATCCACCCCGTTGAAGGACAAGTGCTGGAAGGTAGCAACGATGGGGACTACTACTTCAACGCATGCCGGACGCCGTGGCGCATCGGCACCGATGCCCTCTTCTCTGGTGACCCGCAGACCACACGGGCCGCCCGCAAGATAAGCGCCTGGTTCCGAACGACCACCGGAGGCGATCCCGACAAGATTGGATCGGGCTACCGGATGGACGGCACGAAAGAACAAGCGTTCGAGAACAATGCCTTCTGGGCGCCCCTCGCGGTGAGCGCGATGGCCGACCCGGACGCGCAGGACTGGCTCGACAAACTGTGGGCCAAGCTAGCGAGCAACCAGGTGAAGGCCGGAAACTACTTCGGTGACACCATCCAACTGCAAGTCATGATCGTCGTCACCGGTCACTACATCGCAGTCTGAACTCCGAAGCGTACCGGCCACGTGGTGCGCGTTAGGCGACCGCCCGGGCCCCGCTGTAAGCACAGCCGTGGATTCACACTGCGGCGACGGGGAGACAGCGGCTGCTGCGGTGGAGCGAGGGCAGGCCGCCATAGCGGACGCGCGAGTTTCTTGGCCACCGGGTGAGTCGCCTGTACTAGAGGACGTCTCGTAACTCGATCGAGTCGTCGCGGGCCGACTCATGGCGCGGGGTTCATCCGGTCAGCGCGAGGTTGTGGAGCAGGGCGATGCCGACCGCGGTGGTGTGGAGGGTGCGGGCGGAGCGGCGGTAGTCGCGGAGGATCTTGTAGGTCTTCATACGGGCGAAGCAGTGTTCGATGGTGGCTCTGACCTGCCGATGGCGGGTGTTCCACTCGTCCTGCCAGGCGGGTAACCGTTCCTGTCCGCGGGCGCGGCGGTAGGGCAGGATCACGTCCGGGTTGCCCTGGTAGCCACCGTCGGCCACGACCGGGCGCCCGTCGAGCTGGTCTTTCATGCCGGAGTCGCGGTAGGCGATGGTGTCGNACGGGCGAAGCAGTGTTCGATGGTGGCTCTGACCTGCCGATGGCGGGTGTTCCACTCGTCCTGCCAGGCGGGTAACCGTTCCTGTCCGCGGGCGCGGCGGTAGGGCAGGATCACGTCCGGGTTGCCCTGGTAGCCACCGTCGGCCACGACCGGGCGCCCGTCGAGCTGGTCTTTCATGCCGGAGTCGCGGTAGGCGATGGTGTCGTTGCGGTTGCCCGGCTGCGGGTCGCCGACCGCGATCACCAGGCGGGTATCGGCGTCGATGGCGACCTGCAGGTTCGTGGAGTAGCGGTAGTTCTTCGACGACGCGGCGAGGGTGTGGTCGCGGGTCGGGACCAGGGTCCCGTCGACGATCGCGATCTGGTCGACCCGGCGTTTGCGGACCGGGGCCAGGGCCAGCAGCGGGCCGAGGGTGTCTAGCACCCGGTGGACCGCCGAGTGCGAGATCCCGAACAGCGGCCCGAGCTGGCGCATCGTCAGGTTCGTCCGCCAGTAGGTCGCGACCAGCAGCACCCGGTCGGGCAGTTCGAGGGCCCACTGCCTGCCCGGCCGGCCGTCCTGGATCTCCTCGCCGCCGCGTTCGGCGACCAGCCGCACCAGCTTCCGGAACTGGGCCGGGGACAGACCGGTGAACGGCTCGATCCACTCCCGGCGGGACGCGGTGATCACCGGCGACGACACCCCGCCATCCTCCACGATGGCCGGTCGCCAAACCCAACCGGGTTACGAGACGTCCTCTAGCCGACACTCGAAGTCGGGGAGCGCGACGACCTCGGCAACGTCCTCCAGCTCAGTGGACAGGCGATGGCTGGTGAGGACGGACTTGCTGCAAGCGGTCGTCGCGCGAGCCATGCAGCCGGTGAATGCCGAGCGCGTCCTACGCCTGCGTGCACTCCAAGCGCAGGACGGTGCCCCGTCGGTCGAACAGGTCGTTCGGGCGTTTGTCGAGCCGGGCCTGTTGTTGGACAGCCACCACAGCGATCGCCGTCCCGCGGTGGCCAGGTTCATCGGGCGCGTGTTGTTCGATCCCAGCGCACGCATCCGCCAACTCTTCGCCGATCAAGTCGACCCCGTAGAGGGGCGTTTTCTCGACGCCCTCGGCGCGGCCCTGCCCGACCAGGACGCCGATACTGTGCGATTCGGCTACACCAGCATGCTCGGGCTGCTGGCCCTGCATCAGGCGGCCACCTTCAGCGCGATTAAATGTCGACCCGCCGAAGGCAAGGGTGCGGCCAGCGAGGCTCCCTCCTCCGATGAGGGCCTCGCATGTGAGCGACTCGTTGGGTTCCTCACCGCTGGACTGACCCACGGGCTTCGCCCGACGAAGAATCACGGTCCCAGCTAACCGCTCCGCTCCCCTGCCTTGTCCCGGCTGGCACGGTCGCCGGGTCACCCACACCGGCGTACGGCCGACGGCAGGGCCATCCACGGACGAGTGACCCCCGGCGGCAGGATGGCCTTGCCCGGGGGTATGACGTCTCCGGTGGCACGGTACGCCCGGCAGCCCGGTCATTCACTCGCTGACACCCGTGCCCACCCGAGCGCAACCCGCCGCGCCAAGCGGCCAATACGGTCAGCGTCACTATGCCGGGCGGCGTGCCGAGCGTCCAATCTTCGGAACGATCGGCACGGGCAGCTTTGCCGCCAGCTCGTGCCGTCCGCAACATAGGGACACCCCGTCGGACCACGCACCGCACGCTGCGTGCAATCTCGGCGAAGATCCGGGCGCCACGGCACATCCCACCGTTCGGGCGTCGGGCTATCGGATGGGCGACGGATGACCCGAAGTACCCCATGCAGCCACCGGACCGCTTCGGCGCCGTTCGACGCGCGGGCTGGCTGCCCTGCTGTTGGCCGCGCAGACGCTGGTCGTGCTGACCGGAGCTAGTCCCGCTCGCACTGGTGTCTACCGCCACCGCCATCGTCCCGGCGACCTTCCAGTGGCCCACCCGCGCGAGGCGTCGGGCAAGTCGACGCCGGAGCCGCCCACGTCGAGCGGGCCCACCGTCGGCGAGCGCGGCGTCACTCGCCGCGGCGCTAGCGGAGGTGGATGTGCACCCACCCGGATGGCGAAGCGTCTGTCGAGCCGCATGCGAGAGCTACGGCCCCGAACCGAGGCTCCTTCCCGGCCGCCGGCTGCAGAAGCGGCGGCCGGGAAGGTCGGCCTCAATCATCGTCTCGTGCTGTTCGTCCTGCACTGCACCCAGCGCGCCGGTGGCATACGACTAGCTCGGGAAGCGGCACCGATGCGCCGTCGAATTGCGGCAGTCCGTTTGGCCTCAGCTCCCGCTGACGGCCGAGGTCCCCGCAGCCAGCTAGATCCTCAGACACACATCAACGAGATACGCCGGCCGCACCGCCCATCGCAGTCAGCACCCGCAGTTGTTCCATCCCCCGTAGCCGTACCTCTCATACCCGTGCGCGCCGTTCCAGCCGGATCGGTAGCCATGGTGGCGGTGGTGGTGACGGCGACCGTTCCAGCCACGCTGCCAGTCATTTCCCCAGTCGCCGCCGTGCTGCGCAACGGCCGCTGGCGCTGAGAGCCCTGACCGGGTCCCAACGGTCGTCGTCCCGCCGGGCGTGGCGGCGAGGGCGGTGCTCGAGCCGATAGCGACAGTGGTGCCGGCAGCCACCGCGAGCCCAACCAGGCCCATAGCTACCCGTCGTGTGTCGTACATGGTTTCCTCCTAAGTAACTTAGTACTTAATACTTATATCAGACAAATAGATCATTCGGGTCGCAATCGCCGCCCCGCCTGGATCACCCGACACCGGGTGGCAGGACAGGCGCTAGCCGCAACGCGCGGCAGCGCCGCTGATCGAAGCGCGTCAAGGGCAAGCCGGCTATGGGAATTCGACGTCGACGCGGGGATGCGCACGCCGGGGCAGCCGTAACCTGCGCAGCGTTTAGCCATTGCGCATGCCCACCAGGCGGCCCATCGCGTCTCCGCCGCCGAGGCAGTGGTTGCGTTACCGGGCGAGGGCGTCGGACAGGAAGCCGAGCAGGTCAGCTCGCCGGCGCCACGGATCGCGGTAGAGCCGCGGTCCGCCGACGCGGATGCGCAGCGCCTCCTGGATGAGGCGGTGCCAGCGATCGCAATAGGTGTCCAAAGCGTAGGCAGCGGCTTCAGTCTTCGACGTGACACGTCCAGCAGCCAGCGTGTGCCGCAACCGCGCCGCCCCCAGCACACCCCAGCTGACTGCCCACGGCGTGAGTCCCAGCAGGCCACGGGCTTTTCGGTCCCGCCACGGTGTCCAGTAGTCCCGGAGATTGCACTCGGTCGCCACCGCGAGCGCCGGCCAGTCCGTAAAGATGCCGATCTCCCCCACGGCTGCTCCGCGTATCGCAACGCCGCCCTGCGCGAGCACATGCCAGGTGACGAGGTGCCGCTCGAACCGTGACGCAGGTTCGACCCGCCATTCGTGTACAGACGGGCCTGCGGGGCATTCCGTCGGGTCGCGGGAGAGATCGGTCCACCTTGTGTACAACCCGTCGACGTACGGCCGACGCGGGCGGCAACGGCGTAGGTCGCGATGGATAGCTCGGATGATGTCCGGGTCGGGGGTTCTGCTCGTCACGGCGACGAAATCGATGTCACTGACGCCGGGGCAGTAGTCCGCCAGCGCGATCGAACCCTGCAGATAAAGCCCTTCGACCAGCCCAGGCGCCCGTCGATCGGCCATCTCCAGATAGGCCGCACACGTACGCGCAACGTCCTCGTCCATGGAACCTCCGGCTACCCATCGACGCTGACCGCTAGGGCGGCGTGCCGCCCAGCAGGAACAGGGTGCCACCGAACACGCCTCCACGGTGGGCCAGCCATCCGGGCGGGCGTGGCCGGACCCGCCCCGACGGCGCTGCCTCCACGCCTCTCACAGTTAGGAGTTCTAAGAAACTCAATTCCGTGGTGCTGGGCAGCGCCAGTGATGCGGCAACCACAGCGGGCGTCAGCGCTATTCGGAAACCGGCCGGCTGCGCCAGAGCGCCAGCGGCCGGCTTCGAGGAGCGCCGACAGCCATTTAAGACCTACTAGTCCGCGGAGCGCTTCTCACCTGAGGGTGGATCTGGGCTGACGTCGGCAGCCTGCGACCGACCGGTACGGTGCGCCCACCGCGCATGCACCGAGGCCACGAGGGCGCCCACCGTCACCACGCCGAGCGGCAGGAGAAAGCCCACCGAGGCGGGATCGTCAGCCGCAGCGCCCAGATACACGTAAGCGGCCGTGCTGGGCGCGATACCCACCGTGGTTCCCGCCACGAAGACCGCGAGGCGCACCGTGGTCGCACCAAAGGCGTAGTTGAGCAAACCAAACGGCAGAACCGGAGCGAGCCTCGCGTAGATGACGGCTGCGAGCCCGTGTCGATCCAGCCACCGCTGTAGCCGTGCGAGGCGGGCAGCAGGTCCTGCCCGTTGCTCCCGGTATAGAAGATAGGGTCGGCCCAGCGCCCGCCCGAGGGAGAAGGCGAGGGTCGCGCCTGCGACCGATCCCGCCAGAGCGCAGAGCACGCCGAGAGCCGGCGGGAGGAGCAGTCCCGCCAGCACCGCCGGGACCGCTCGCGGCACCAATACGAGCGCGGCCAGCACTGCCACAATCACCACTGCCACCGGTGTCCAGACTCCTGTATCGGCGACCGCCGCGCGTAGCTCCGCCGCCTCAGGAGGACCCGAGAGCCAGAGGGTGACCGCGCCGACGAGGAGCACGCCGACAAGCGCCGCGACCCGGAGCCGCAGCACGGTAACCGACGCCAGCCGACGTCGAGGACGCCGGGGAGCGGAGCCCCCGGGGTAGGCGCGAATCCTGGGACGCCGAAAGCGGACTCGCATCTCGCTATCTTGGCGGCCTGAGTCGCATCAGCCTCGCAGGCTGGCTGTCCATCTCTCCACGGGACAGCCTGTCGGCTTCGCACCCCGGAGGAACCCGAACCGTGCCCTCATCGACTATCCAAGCGAGGTAGTCGAGATCCTCCGTCGGACCAGCGTCGAAACACCGATGCAGCCACCAGGGGCACATCGATCTCCGTCGCCGCCGACTCACTCCGCCCTCCCTTGCGCTGGTCCGGTAGACCGACCGATCCTGCAGTCGACGCCGGGGAGAACCGCTGACGTCACAGCAAGGGGTGCATCCGTCGTGTGGCCGGGCGTCCTTCCCCGGCGTGCCGGGGTGGCCCCAGGGGAGCCCACCAGGGAAGGACGCGCGAACAGTATCTACCAAGTAACGTAGTAGATAGGCTCGGGCACCCGAGGCCGTGTACTCGCGACCCTGGCTGGGCGTGGCGCTCGCGGATCGTTCGAGTCGCAGCATCGCTTGCGGGGCTCGAGCACGGTAGTCGCTTTGCCGCTTGAGTGCCGACTTGACTCATGAGCGATCGCAGCGCCGCTTGCGGGTCGCGACGTGCGCCGCCGCGTCGGGCGACCGATCCGCGGAGAGCTAGGCAGAGAGGACACTAGGTCGGTGCGCCTACCCGAACTGCGCCGGCGCTGGGCTATCCGCCTACGCCATTCATTGCCCGAATTGTTGGTGATTCTTCCTGCGGTGGTGCTTACCGTCACAGGGATGGCGTGGCTCTGGCCCTCCGGTACGCCGGGCTCGGCGACGCCGGACGACTCCCAGTATCTCAACGGTACGGTGACAGACGTCCTACACGCTGCGTGCCCGGAGCCTTCGTCCGCTACCGGTGAGGTGCCGCCCGGCGTGTCTCCGGGGCAGATCGACTGCGGGACAGTCACTGTGCGGCTCGCCAGCGGTCCGAACCGTGGTGAGGAGATCACGGTCGATGTACCGAGCGGCCCCGGCGCTCCGGATGTGACCGCCGGTGACGAGGTGGTGCTGCTTTACCTTCCCGACACCCCGGTGGGCGAGCCGTATCAAATCGCCGATCATCAACGCGGACGCCAGCTCTGGGTGATCGCCGCCGCCTTCCTTCTGGCCGTGATCGCCTTCGGACGCTGGCGCGGCGTCACCGCCGTGGCGGGCCTAGGAGTCACCTTTGCGATCCTGTTGCTCTTCGTGGTCCCGGCGATCCTGGCCGGAGAATCACCGCTGCTCGTCGCTGTGGTCGGCGCGGCCGCCATCATGCTCACGGTCCTGTATCTGACACACGGGGTGAACCGGTCCACCTCCGTGGCAGTGATCGGCACCCTAGCCAGTCTCACCGTGACTGCGGTGCTGTCGGCAGCCGCTGTCGGCGCGATGCGCCTGACCGGCGCCGCTGACGAGCAGGCCAGCTACGTCAGCATCGTCCACCACGTCGACCTACAGGGCCTCCTGCTAGCGGGCATCCTCATCGGCGCACTCGGCGTTCTGGATGATGTCACCGTCACCCAAGCTGCCACAGTCTCCGAACTCGGCGCGGCCAATCCGGCCTACGGATTCAGGCAGCTCTACCGCGGAGCGACCCGTGTTGGCCGAGCCCACATCGCGTCGGTTATCAACACGATCATCCTTGCCTACGCCGGCGCATCCCTACCCCTGCTGATCCTGATCATCGACAGTAATCAGCCTCTCGGTCGAGTGCTGACCAACCAACTCGTCGCCCAGGAAATCGTCCGCAGCATGGTCGGCACCCTGGGGCTTATCTCGGCCGTGCCGATCACCACCGCTTTGGCGGCGCTGGCCGCCGGTCGCTCCCGGCGTCCAGCTGACCAGAGCGGAGAGCCCTTGCCGTCCGATCAGACAGTCCTCGACCCTCAGGGCGGCGCGCCCGATGAGCGCCTTGACCGGCTGGCGGCACTGTCCCGACGACGACGTGACCAGGAAGCCGAGCCGTGGTGAGCTAAGCAACCGATACGCACCAATTTACGCGAGCCGCGCACCCATCGGCCCACGCCAGTTTGACCCCGGCCCTCCGTCGCACCGGTGCCAAAACACTGATGCGGCCGCTAGAGTTTGCCGCCCCCGCCGCCTCATCATCGCGGTCTCCAGGCGACCGCCCGGTGGACCGATTCTCCGACCGACGCCGAGGGTTAATCGCCGGCTGCCAGAGCGACGGCCTCAACCCGGCGTGAGCCGGGCGTCCTCCCCCGGTCTGCGGGGGGTGGGCCACAGGGGCGACCGGGGAAGGACACACCAGCAGTATCTACTAAGTAGCCCAGTAGATACTGCTGGACTCTGCAGGGGGGCTATCTGCGGGGTCGGGCGCAATGCTGGCCATCCTCGGGCAGTTTCGTGGGCGGCGGAAGTGGGCGACTGCGTAGCGGCTCGCCGTGTTCATTGTCACCGATGGTTGCTGGACAGCGCAGACGACCTGGAGGGCAGCGGCCGTCCGTTGACTTGACGGCCACTGCCCTAGCCGCCAGTGCGCTCCAGCGGCTGCCGCCACGGGGGAGATCCGTGGCGGAACGTCAGCACTCACCCCCGCCAGTGAGAACTACTATCCCGCATAGTAGCCGATCCTATTCGCCGCGGAGGCCCGTGCCCGGTCGCCAAAGGCACCCGGAGGCTCCGCCAAGGACCGAGCGGGAGGGCCGGGGCGCAGCAGCGTACACCCCGGCCCTCCGGTTCAGCGAACGGTCACTGAGCAGCAGCGGGGGTGAGTTTGACCCGCCGCAGCAGCTGCGCGTTGAGCGCCACCACGATCGTCGAGACCGACATCAGGACCGCACCGATCGCCGGGCTGAGCGTGATCCCTGCCCAGGCCAGCACCCCAGCAGCAAGCGGGATCGCCACGATGTTGTAACCGGCGGCCCAGGCCAGGTTCTGGATCATCTTGCGGTAGGACGCGCGGGACAGCCGGATCACGCCGGTGACCCCACGCGGGTCGGACGAGGCGAGCACGACGCCGGCGGACTCGATTGCGACGTCGGTTCCGGCGCCGATGGCCAGCCCCACGTCGGCGCGCGCGAGGGCGGGTGCGTCGTTGACGCCGTCGCCGACCATCGCCACGGTCAGGCCGCGGGCCTGCAGGTCGGCCACTGCCCGGTCCTTGTCGGCGGGCAGCACCTCGGCGAAGACCTCGTCCACACCGGGCCGGAACCCGAGGTCGGCGGCGACGGCCTCGGCGACCGGGCGGGCGTCGCCGGTGATCATGACGATCTTGGCGATGCCTTCCGCGCGCAGCTCGGCGATGGCCTGCCGCGCCTCCGGCCGCACTTCGTCCTCGAGGGCGAACGCGCCGAGTATCTCGGGCGCGGCGTTGTCGGAGAGCCGGATCAGGTGCAGGACCGCAGCGCCGCGCTGTGACCAGGAGGCGGTGGTCGCCGATAGGTCGTCGGGCACCGTTGCATCCAGCTCGCGCAGCAGCGCGGGACCCCCGACCGCATAGCGGACGTCCTCGATGGTGGCTTGGACGCCTCGGCCGGTCAGGGACCGGAAGCCTGACGCGGTAGCGGTCAGGCCCCGGTCGGTGGCGGCGGTGACGATGGCCCGCGCGAGGGGGTGTTCGCTGTCGGCTTCGACGGCCGCGGCCAGGCGCAGGACGTCCTGCTCGGTGTGGCCGGTGGTGGCCGCGGTGGCGGTGACGGTGTGCGCGCCCTTGGTCAGGGTGCCGGTCTTGTCGAAGAGCACGGCGTCCACGGTGCGCATGCGCTCCAGCGCGAGGCGGTCCTTGACCAGGATGCCGGCCTTGGCCGAGACCGCGGTGGACAGCGCGATCACCAGCGGAATTGCCAGCCCCAAGGCGTGCGGGCACGCGATGACCAGGACGGTGACGGTCCGTACGACCGATTGATCGAGGTCGCCGAGGGCCCACCAGACACCGAAGGTGAGTACCGCCGCCGCGGTGGCGACGTAGAAGAGCAGCGCGGCGAACCGGTCGGCGAGGACCTGGGCGCGGCCACCGGCGGCTTGGGCCTGGGCGACCAGCCGGCCGATTCCCGCGAGTGCGGTGTCGTCGCCGACCGCGGTGATCTCCACCCGGATCGCCGAGTCGGTGGCAACGGTGCCGGCGACGACTCGGTCACCGGCCGCCCGGGAGACCGGGCGGGACTCGCCGGTGATCATCGACTCGTCGAGCTCCGCGCTGCCCTCGGTGATCCGTCCGTCGGCGGGAACCCGGCCGCCGGAACGCACCAGCACCACGTCGCCGACGCGCAAGTCGGCCACCGCCACCCGCTGCGGGGTGCCGTGTTCGTCGAGGCGTTCGGCGTCGTCGGGCAGGAGCGCGGCCAGCGCTGTGAGCGCACCCTGAGCCTGGCCGATGGCCTNCCGTGTTCGTCGAGGCGTTCGGCGTCGTCGGGCAGGAGCGCGGCCAGCGCTGTGAGCGCACCCTGAGCCTGGCCGATGGCCTTCATCTCCTGCCAGTGGCCCAGCAGCATGATCGTGACGAGCGCCGCGAGCTCCCACCAGAAGTCCAGGTCGAAGAGGTCGAGGCTGGTAGCGAGCGACGCGGTGTAGGCGACGGTGATCGCCATGGAGATCAGCAGCATCATGCCCGGCGCGCGATCGAGAACCTCGCGGGCGCCGCCGACGAGGAACGGCCAGCCTCCGTAGAAGAACACGACCGTCCCGAGGACGGGGCCGACCCAGTCCATGCCGGGGAAGTCCAGCCGGTAGCCGAACCAGTCCATGATCATGTGGCTGGTCAGCACGATCGGGACGGTCAGGGCCAGGCTCAGCCAGAACTTGCGGCGGAACATCTCCGGGTCGTGCCCGGCGTGCTTGTCATGCCCGCTGTGCCCGCCGTGCGCCCCGTGCCCGTCGTGGGCGGCATGGGCGCCAGGTCCCGCATGGTCGGCGTGACCTCCGTGGCCGGTACGCGACCCGGTTGCGCGGCCGGTGTGTTCGCCGGAGTCGTGTGCGTGGTGTTCGGCGCCCGGCGGGTTGGCGGGGAGCGTCGGGGCGCTGGGCGTTCCGCTTGTGGGTGAGCTGTCGTGGCTGCTCTGTTCGAAGCGCATGGTCGCCACCTCCTACCGCGCAACATATACCCCTACGGGGTATGATGCAAGGGCTATCCGCGCTTCATGAGACGACCGACCGCGGCCATCATCTCCGTCGCCATCTCCTCGGCGCGGCCCTCGGCGGCGCCTTCGTGCATGCAGTGCCGGGCGTGCCCGTCGAGCAGGCCCAGGGCGACCTTGTCCAGCGCCGCCTGGATCGCCGAGATCTGTGTCAGCACGTCGATGCAGTAGCGGTCGTCTTCGACCATCCGCTCGATGCCGCGGACCTGGCCTTCGATGCGGCGCAGCCGAGCCTGGAGCTGGTTTTTGTCCGCCGAGTAGCCGCGGGTGGAAGTGGTGTTCGCCATGGGCAAATCATATACCCCCTGGGGGGTACCGACATTTGGAGTGCTGTGGTCTTGCAATACGGTCAGGGGGTATGGGTATGGTGGTGGAGCGGACGCGGACCGCATCCCGGCGCAGCGGCGCCGGAGCCGCGCCCTCGCGAATCGGAAGGACGGATCGTCATGAGCAGCAGCCCGTACACCCGCACCTACGGCGTGACCGGCATGACCTGCGCCCACTGCGTCAGCTCGGTCAGCGCAGAGGTCGGCAAGCTGCCCGGGGTCAGCGACGTGCAGGTCGACTTGGCCGGTGGCACGGTCACCGTGACCAGCGCGCAGCCGCTGGACGACGACGCGGTGCGCGCGGCGGTCGACGAGGCCGGCTACGAGCTGGCCGGGTAATCGATGCGTACCCCGGTCAAACTGGCCGCGTACGCGCTCGGGCTGATCGCGTTGTTCGGCGCCTCCACCGGCGTCGGCAGCCTGGTTGGCCCGAGCGGGTCGGCCACCCCCACGCACGCCGCCGACAACGGCGGTGGCCACGACGACGGCGGTGAGGACCACGCGGATACCACCGCAGTGGCGCAGGTGCCGGGCGGGCTGCAGGTCGCCCAGGACGGGTATCGGCTGGTCCCGGTCACCGGCAGCCTGCCGGTCGGCGCTGCCCAACGATTCGCGTTCCGGATCCTGGGCCCGGATGGTAAGCCGGTCACCGACTACACGCCGACGCACGAGAAGGATCTGCACCTGATCGTGGTGCGCCGTGACCTGTGGGGCTTCCAGCACCTGCACCCGAGCCTGGCCGCGGACGGCACCTGGTCGCTGCCGCTCGGTGTCCCCGCCGCCGGGCAGTATCGGGTCTTCGCGGACTTCCAGCCCGCCGCACGGCCCGAGGCACTGACGCTCGGCGTCGACCTGGCCGCCCCCGGCGACTATCGCCCCGCGCCGCTGCCCGTTCCGGCGCGCAGCACTACCGTCGACGGCTACACCGTCACCCTCACCGGCGATCTGGTGCCGGGCACCTCGTCCCGGCTGACGCTGAGTGTCACCCGCGGCGGGAAGCCGGTGACCGACCTGCAGCCGTACCTGGGTGCCTATGGTCACCTGGTCGCGTTGCGCGACGGCGACCTGGCTTACCTGCACGTCCATCCCGACGGCACGCCCGGCGACGGACGCACTACGGCCGGGCCGCAGATCACCTTCTACGCCGAGGTTCCCTCGGCCGGCGCCTACGGGCTGTTCCTGGACTTCCAGCACGCCGGACGCGTCCACACGGCGACGTTCACCGCGTCCGCCGGCGGCATTTCACCGGCCCCATCGGGTACTCCCACCACCGCACCGTCGACCGGGGAATCCGATCCCGGCCACGGCCACGACGAGTAGGACCCACCGTCATGACCACCGACATCCAGTCGCTGCAGACCGCACCGAACCAGATCGAGCTACGCATCGGCGGGATGACCTGCGCGTCCTGCGCCGTGCGGATCGAGAAGAAGCTCAACCGCCTCGACGGCGTGTCGGCGACGGTCAACTACGCCACCGAGAAAGCCACCGTCGAGTACGCCGACGCGGTGAGCCCGGCCGACCTGGTCACCACCGTCGAGAACACCGGCTACACCGCCACCCTGCCACCTCCACCGCGCGCCGCGGACGAGCCGGCCGAAGCCGCGGACCCGGTCGACGAGCTGCGGCCGCTGCGCGCCCGGCTCTGGATCTCAATTGCTCTAGCGGTGCCGGTCATCCTGCTGGCGATGGTGCCGCCGTGGCAGTTCACCTACTGGCAGTGGGCATCGCTCACCCTCGCCGCCCCGGTCGTGGTCTACGGCGGCTGGCCGTTCCACCGGGCCGCCTGGACAAATGCCCGGCACGGCGCAGCGACCATGGACACGCTCGTCTCTCTCGGGACCCTGGCTGCGTTCGGCTGGTCGCTGTGGGCGCTGTTCCTCGGCGACGCCGGGGTTCCCGGCCTGACCCACCCGTTCCGGCTGGCGATCGAACGCGGCATGGCCACCAGCAGCATCTACCTCGAGGTAGCGGCCGGGGTCACGGTCTTCATCCTCGCCGGCCGCTACTTCGAGGCCCGCTCCAAGCGCAACGCCGGCGCCGCCCTGCGCGCCCTGCTGGAACTCGGCGCCAAAGACGTCACCGTTCTCCGCGACGGCGCCGAGATCCGGATCCCGGTCGACCAGCTGGCCGTGGGCGACCGGTTCGTCGTCCGGCCCGGCGAGAAGATCGCCACCGACGGCGTCATCGAAGACGGCACCTCCGCGGTGGACGCCAGCATGGTCACCGGCGAATCCGTGCCCGTCGAGGCCACCCCTGGCGACGCGGTGATCGGCGCGACCGTCAACGTCAGCGGACGCCTGACCGTCCGCGCCACCCGGGTCGGCGCCGACACCCAACTCGCTCAGATGGCCCGCCTGGTGGAGCAGGCACAGACCGGCAAGGCCGCTGCCCAGCGCCTGGCCGACCGCATCTCCGGGATCTTCGTACCGATCGTGCTCGCCCTCGCGGTGGCCACCCTCGGCTACTGGATCGGCACCGGCAATGGCCTCACCACCGCGTTCACCGCCGCGGTTGCGGTCCTGATCATCGCCTGCCCCTGCGCGCTCGGTCTGGCCACCCCGACTGCGCTGCTGGTCGGGACCGGTCGCGGCGCTCAGCTCGGCATCCTGATCAAGGGCCCGGAAGCACTGGAGTCCACCCGGACAGTCGACACGGTCGTTCTCGACAAGACCGGCACCGTCACCACCGGCCGCATGACCCTGGTGGACACCGTGCCCGCCGACGGAGAGGACGCCGCCGAACTGCTGCGGCTGGCCGGGGCGCTGGAGGCCGCCTCCGAGCACCCGATCGCCCAGGCCATCGCTCGGGCCGCGGCCGAGGGCGGGACGCTGCCGGCCGTCACCGGCTTCCGTAACGTCGAAGGCCTCGGCGTCCGCGGCACGGTCGACGGTCGCGAGGTGATCGTCGGCCGCGCCCGGCTGCTCACCGACGCGGGCCTTGCGATCCCCGACGCTCTCGATGACGCCCGTTCCGCGGCCGAAGAAGCCGGGCACACCGCGATCCTCGCCGGCTGGGACGGGCACGCCCGGGGGCTGCTCGCGGTGGCCGACGTGCCGAAGCCGACCAGCCGCGCCGCCGTCGCCGCGCTGCGCCGCCTCGGCCTTACCCCGATCCTGCTCACCGGCGACAACACCACCGTCGCCCGCGCCGTCGCCGACCAGGTCGGGATCGACGAGGTCATCGCCGAAGTCATGCCCGCCGACAAGGTCGATGTCGTCAAACGGCTCCAGGACCGGGGCAAGGTTGTGGCGATGATCGGTGACGGCGTCAACGACGCCGCCGCGCTCGCTCAAGCCGACCTCGGCCTGGCCATCGGCACCGGCACCGACGCCGCGATCCAGGCCAGCGACCTCACGCTGGTCCGCGGTGATTTGATGGCCGCCGTGGACGCGATCCGGCTGTCCCGCCGCACGCTGGCCACGATCAAGGGCAACCTGTTCTGGGCCTTCGCCTACAACGTCGCTGCTCTGCCGCTGGCCGCCGCCGGATTGCTCAACCCGATGATCGCCGGCGCCGCGATGGCCTTCTCGTCCGTCTTCGTCGTCTCCAACAGCCTCCGCCTGCGCGGCTTCCGGTCCGCGGCGAACCCGTCGACCTGACCTACCGGGAACACCTACCCGCGGTCGGCACGCAGGTGACCGCCGCCGCCCTGACCGACGGCGGCGGTCACCGTGGACGTTTGGGTCTCTCAACCCTCCGCCGTCCGTGGTGCGCCGCCGGTGGTCGGCCGGAGCCCGTCGAGGATGAGGGTGACCAGCCGGTCCCGCGCCGCCGATGAGTGCTGGACGCGGGCGGCCGCGAGCGCGTGGAGGCAGTAGTCGGCCATTTCTGCGGTCGGGAAGTCGTCGCGTACCGCGCCGGTCGCACTGGCAGCAGCGATTACCTCGGCGATCAGGGCGCGGAGCCGCTGCAACGCCTCGCGCACGTGGGCTCCACCATGCAGGGCCACCAGCATGCCTGGGGCTGGCGGCCCGCCGTGGTCATGCGGCCCGCCGGAGAGTTCTGCGTAGGCGCGGAGCACGACCTGGAGACGCTCGTCCGGATCGCCGACCGTGGCCGCGGCCTGTTCCAGTTGGCGCAGATGCTCGGCGACCTGGCGCTCATGCCAGGCCGTCACGATCGCGTCGACGTCGCCGAAGTACTTGTAGAGCGTGGCCCGGCCGATACCCGCCCGCTGCGCGATCGAGGACATGGTCACCGTGGCCAGGCCCTGCTCGGCGATCACCGCCGCCGCGGCATCCAATATCGCCGCCTCGACCGTGCGCCGGTGTTCATCGATCGTCGCGTCCCACAACTTCGGCACACGCCGATGATACGCAGCGCCCTGCCTTCGACGGAATGACTTGACTGTAGACACTGTGTCTCGCAAAATCCCGGATGACAGGCGTCGGAGCGACGGAGGACTCAGTGACGAACTCATCAGCGGCAGACGAGGGCAGTCGCCGCGAGGCCGGACAACTTCCGGGGACGGCCGGACCGGATGACGCGGCCCACGGGAAAACACCCGACCGGACGCAGGTCCCCAGGTGGGTATGGGTCTTCACGGTGATCGGCCTGCTGATCGCGATCTTCGTCGTGATCCTGCTGCTGGCCGGGCACGGACCCGACCAGCACGCAGACACGGGTCTCCCGCACGGCGTGCCGGTGGCCGTTGGCGCCGGCAACGGCTGGTGAGGACTCTCCGCCGACCGGCACGCAACGTGGCGCTCGTCGCGCACGTCGGCACCTCGGTCGGCTGGCTCGGTGCAGTGCTCGTCTCTCTCGTCCTCGGCGTCGTCGGCTTGTGCTCCACCGACCCGGTGGTGACGCGGTCGGTATACGTGACGCTCGAATCGATGGGATGGTGGACTCTGGTCCCCCTGAGCCTGGCCAGTCTCGGGACGGGACTCATCCAGTCGGCGGGCACCCAGTGGGGACTGGTCCGGCACTACTGGGTGATCTTCAAGCTCCTGATCAACCTTCTGGCCGTGGCCGTGCTCCTGCTCTACATGCAGACACTCGAGCACCTCGGCCAGCTGGCTCGTGACGCCCCCGACCCGGCGGGGCTGGAGCAACTCCGCACGCCATCGCCGAGCATTCACGCTGCGGCGGCGATGCTGCTTCTCACCACCGCGCTCGTGCTGTCCGTCTACAAACCCCGTGGACTTACACCGTGGGCCGCCCGGCCGGCCCGCACCGACTCGCCCAGCCTCAGGGCTGAGCACGGCCAGTCGGAACCTCGCTGACGCACACGTCGTGGTAGCCGCGTTGAAAACATCGTGTCAGTGGCAGCGGCCAGCGACGATGGTCGCGCCGGGTGATGGAGCCGGGCCGCTGCGGCCGGTTGCGGAACCGCGCGTTAGCGCGTGCGCGGATCAGACTCCTCGAATGCGGCGTCGCCGCTGAGGTACCGCCCCGGAGAAGTACCGACGATTCGGCGGAACGCCGCGAGGAACGCGCTCGGTGTCGCATATCCCACGGTGTGCGCGACCCGGGACACGGGTCGGCCTTCGGCGAGGAGGGGCAGAGCAGCCCGCAGCCGTACATGGGTGCGCCAGCGCTCGAAGCTCATGCCCGTGTCCTGGACGAACAGCCGGGTCAGGGTGCGTCGGCTGACTCCGACCGCCCGAGCGTGGGCGTCCAGGCTCCGCGGGTCAGCGGGATCGGCGAGCAGCGCATCGGCCACGGCGCAGACGCGTTCGTCGACCGGAGGCGGCACGTCGATCGGCATGCTCGGCAACGGATGCAGCAAATCCAGCACGACCGCCTCGGCCCGCAGCCGCACGTCAGCACGGAGATCCTGTCGGTTGAGGTGGCCGATCAGCTGAGCTAGCAGCCCGTCGACGCCCACCGGCGTTGGCTCAGTCCAATCGAGAGCGCACCGGTCCGGCTCCAGGTAGAGGCTGCACAGCACCGCGTCGCGGGTCGCACCGGTGCGGTGGACGACCCCGGCGGGTAGCCACAGTGCCCGGGTGGGCGGCAGAACCCAGTAGGTGTCGCCCACCGCGACGCCGAGTACACCACGTCGGGTCCAGGCCAACTGGTGCTGCGGATGGCTGTGCGGGGCTAGCCACTCTCCGGCCGACAACGGGAAGTTCCCGACGACGATCGCCCCCACCCCGGGTGGGGCAGCGCAGATGATGGCCTCGCTCACGTGCACCAGCGTATGTCCTCAACGCGCTATTACGTGGCCCCGTAGCGGACTGCGGCCAGCTCGGGCCGTCCATAGCGTCATCGCCATGCCCCTCAATTCTTCTACATCGCCGGCACTACCGGAGGACGGCCAGGGCGTCGGCGCCGGCGGGGTGACGCCTGTCAAGACCTCAGCGTCAACTGTCGCCCCCGCGACCGGCCGCCGCCGCGCGGCGCTGATCGTGCTGTGTTTCGTGCAGTTCATGCTCGTGCTGGACGACACCGTGGTCAACGTGGCGCTGCCCAGCGTCCGGGACGAACTCGGCTTCAGCGCCGCGGGTCTGGCCTGGGTGGTCAACGCCTACTTCCTCGCCTTCGGTGGGCTGCTGTTGCTGTTCGGCCGCGCAGCCGACCTGTGGGGGCGCCGACGCGTCTTCCTCAGCGGTGTCGCACTGTTCGGCGCGGCAAGCCTCGCCTGCGGGCTCGCTCAGGAGCCGTGGCAACTCGTAGCCGGACGGTTCATCCAGGGGGCGGGCGCGGCGATGGCCGGACCCGCCGCGCTCTCACTGATCACACTGTTGTTCCCCGGCGCCGACGAGCGCGCCAAGGCGCTCAGCATCTGGGGCGGCATCGCCGGTTTGGGCGGCACGATGGGCCTGGTGATCTCCGGCGCTCTGACCCACCTGACGTCGTGGCGCTGGATCTTCCTGATCAACCTTCCCGTGGCCGTCATCGCCCTTGCCCTGCTCCCGCGGCTGGCCGCCGAGAGCCGCGCCACCCGCCAGACACGCCTGGACCTACCCGGCGCGGCACTGGGCACCGGCGCCGTGGTGTCTCTGGTCTACGGCTTGCTCCGCGCCGGGGAGTCGGGCTGGGCGCAGGCGGCCGTTGTCGGGCCCCTCGTCCTCGCCCTCCTCCTCGCCGTCTCGTTCCTTGCGGTCGAGCTGCGCACCGCAGAGCCGCTAGTGCCGTTGTCGTTCCTGGCCTCCCGGATCCGCGCCGTCGCCAACGGCGCGACGCTGTTGTTCTCCGCCGCCTTCTATGCGATGGCCTTCCTGCTCATGCTCCAGTTGCAGACCGGGCTCGGGTACGACCCCCTCACGGCAGGTCTCGCCTACCTGCCCTACGGCGCCGGAATCCTCGCTGGCATGTGGCTCTCCTCCCGAGCGTTGATCAGGCTCGGAATGCGCTGGACCCTCGTCATGTCGTTCCTGATCAGCTCGGCCGGGCTGCTGCTGCTCTCCGGCGTGGCGCCGAGCGACAGCTACGCATCCGGTGTCCTACCCGGCGTGCTCGTCGCGAGCCTGGGATGTGGCCTGAGCCTGCCCGCCCTCACCGTCGCCGCGGTCACGGGCACCACCCAGGAGAACGCCGGCCTCGGCTCGGCCGTCCTCAGCTCCGTCCAACAGATCGGCGGCGCTGTGGGCGTAGCGGTACTGGTCTCCCTCGCCGCCCGCCGCGGCGAGGCCCTCACCGAATCGGCCGGCCCGCTACACGCCGCGACCGACGGCTATTCACTCGCGCTCGCTGCCGCCGCCGCACTCCTCGCCTTCGGCGCCGCCCTCATCGCCGTCCTGCTCCGACCCCGCCGCGACAACTCCCTCCCTCAGCCGCAGCCGCAAGCAGCACAAGACGGCGGACCTGCCTGACGGAGCCGTCCGCAACCTCGCCGCGTCGTTCCAACGGTTCCGACGCGAAGGCAGTGGTCGCGGTCGGTGCAGAGGGCGATCATGCGGAAGGCAGACACTTCGTCAAAGCCCGACGCGCCCTTGTGCAGCCGGTCGGCGGCAATACGCTCAGCGCTGATCAGCGCTGCCCGTGCCCGCCTGACCCGGGCGGCTTTCCGACGGCGCCGCCAGGGCGGTCAGGATCGTGGCGTCGAGGACGTGAGCAGCCTGGTCGGAGGGAAGGCGACCGGTGTTGACGTCCTCGGCCGCGCCGTGCAGCAGGGTGTAGACCACGGTGACGAGCCAGGTCCGTGGCAGGTCGGTGCGGAAGACGTTCGCTTCCTGCCCGCGGGCGAGGAGTTGCTCGACCCGGCTCATCGCCGGGTCGTGGTGCGCGCGGAGCCGGGTGGGGCCGAGCTCACGCTGGGCGACCTCGAACAGCCGCCGGTGGCGGTCGAGGACCTGCCACGACGAGCGCACCAGTCGGCGCAGCGCTTCGTCGGCTGGTCCCTCGTCAGGTGCGCTCTCCTCGACGACCGCGCCGGACTGGGTCATCGCGTGGTCGAGCACCGCTTCCAGAAGTGCCTCGCGGGACGGGAAGTGGGCGTAGAGCGTGACCCGGCCGACCCCCGCCGCACGGGCAACCTCACTCATGCTGAACTGCGACTGCTGGCTGAGGCAGGTCATGGCCGCATTCAGGATGGCGACGACGTTGCGCTCGGCGTCGGCGCGGCGCCGGGGCAGGCCGTCTGGCTGCGTTCCGGCGCCGCGCCGCGAGGTTGAGCTGTCCACGGTAGGTCAGCCTACGGCCGCTCAGTGGACGAACACCGGACCGTCTGTGGCCGGAGGCCGTCCCGCGGGCACCAGCCAGGCCACCACTACGGCCATGACCGCCGCGATGATCGCGGCGCCGGTGAAAGCGGTGCCGAACCCGCTGATCCCCGCCCCGGCGAGGCTGCTCGCCGCCAGCGTCGAGACGAAAGCGATGCCCAGAGTGGCGCCCAGCTCGTGACCGGTGTTGATCAGCCCGGAGGTCGTGCCCGCCTCCGAGGGGTCGACGTGGGCCATGGCCGTGGTGGTTGCGGTGACAAAGACCGCGCCGAGCCCGAGCCCGGAGATCGCAAAACCTGGCAGCAGGGTCAGCGCGGGGTTGCCTTCGGCCGGGAGCTGCGTCAGCAGTAAGGCGCCGGTCGCAGCGAGCGCAAATCCTGCCGCAGCGGCTGGACGTCCACCGAAGCGGCCGATGACCCGGACCCCCAGGTGGGTGCCGAGCCCGATCACCACTGCCACCGGCAGGAACAACAGTCCGGTCCGCAAAGGACTCAGCCCGAGTATGTGCTGCAGATACTGCGAGGACAGGAAGAAGGTGGCCAGCAGCAATCCGGACGCGGCCAGCATCACGAGATTCCCCGCCACGACGGGCCGCCGCGCCAGCAACGTCCACCGAACCAACGGTGTGGTGACCGCGCGCTCGATTCCGGCGAAGACGGCCAGCAGCAGCAGTCCGGCGGCGAGCGCGAGCAGCGTCCCGAGATCTCCCCAGCCGGCGTCACCGGCGCGCACCAGTCCGTAGATCAGCGTCGCCACTCCCCCGGTGGCAACCAGTGCACTGGGCACGGCGACTCGGCCGGGCTGCTGCGACGGCCCACCGGGGAGCAGCAGCGGCAGCGCAATCGCGACCAGGACACCGACCGGAACGTTAATGAAGAAGACCCACTCCCAGCCGGGCCCGGCGGTGAACAGCCCACCCAGCAGCACGCCGATCGCCGCCCCCGCGCCGCCGATCGCGGCCCAGACGCCCAGCGCCCTGTTCCTATCCGGTCCGTGGAACGTGGTGGTCACGATCGAGAGCGCCGCAGGCGAGAGCAGCGCGGCGCCGACGCCTTGCGCCGCGCGGGCGCCGATGAGCAGCGTCGCGTCCGTCGCGAGTCCGGAGGCGAGCGAGGCCAGCGTGAACGCCGCCAGCCCGGCCAGGAAGACCCGGCGCCGGCCGAGCACGTCGGCGAGGCGTCCACCGAGCAACATCAGGGCGCCGAAGCACAAGGTGTAGGCGGTGACCACCCAGGTCATGCCGGCCCGCTCGAGGTGCAGTTGGTCGGCGATCACCGGTAGCGCGACGTTCACCACGGTCACGTCGAGGATGACCATGAACTGCGCCAGGCACAGCAACACCAGCACCCACCAACGGCGCGGTATCGAGGTGGACGGGTGCGCCGGTGGATGCCCAGGCGCGGTGATGTGACTCATCGAGAGTGCCTCCTAAACCGAACACTGCTGTTCGGTTTAAGGTAACGTCACTTCACAGATAAGTCGAACGGTAGTGTTCGGTTTCAGGGAGGTGCCATGGACAGCGAACACGTCGAGGTGGGCTGGGCCGACACGGCGGTCGCTCGGTTTCACTACGCGCGCGCCGGAACTGGCCCGCCGGTGTTACTAGTCCCCGGGGCCGGCGGCTGGCGGTTCAGCTTCGAAGCACTGATTCCACTCCTCGCGCGGTCGAACACGGTGTACGCCCTCGACCCACCAGGGCAGGGTCTCACCGAGATCGTCGATCGCTCGTTTCCTTACGGCACCACCGCGGTCGCGTCCTCCATCGGCTCCTTCCTCGACGCGGTCGGCGCGCCGCGAACGGCGATCCTCGGTCATTCCTGGGGTGGCGGGTTCGCCCTGCGATTCGCTGAACTCCATCCCGACCGAGTCAGCAGGCTCGCGTTGATCGCACCGGGCGGCCTGGACGTGAAGGACGTGTGGGAGTTCCGCCTCGCCCGCCTCCCGCCATTCGGTGAGCTCGCCGTCCGGATCGGACCGGCCCGCTCGACGCGCCACCTGCTGCGTAAATCCTTCGCTCACCCCGAGCGGGTGCCGGAGCACCGTGTAGGCGATCTGGTGGACATGCTGCGCTCACCGCAGGACCGGGCGACACGGCTCAGGCAGATGCTGCGGGTAGAACGATCGGTTCGGTGGACGACCACCGAACAGAATCTTCACCTGGTCACCGTGCCGGTCCTGCTGTTGTGGGGCAGCGAGGATCGGATTCTTCCGGCCCGGCTCGTCGAGCGATTCACGGCGCGGCTACCGACGGTCGACCCGCATGTGATCAGCGGCGGAGGCCATGCCCTGCACGACGACTGCCCGCACGAGACGCTCGCGCTGCTCGCCCCCTTCTTGAAGGCCGACCACGCGTAGCGCCCACGACCGCCGCGTCCGCCGGCGACGGGTACGTGCCTTTATCGTGTGGGGGTGGCCACGGAGCGAGGGCGCGTTCCAGTGCGTCTCGTGCTGCGCCTCGCGTTGATGCTGAGCATCCTGAGTCTGCAAGGGCTGCACGATCCGCACTCCCACCACGTGCACTCCGAGCACCTCCAGGCCGTGGCCGCGTCCGAACACACTGTTCCGACGCACACTGACCCGGTCGCCCCTGACCGGCTCCGCGCCTTGCCCGCAGCCCTCCACACCACTGGGCATCCCCACACCGAACCAGCGAGCCTGAGCAACATCGATGCAGGCACTACCGGCCGGAACCAGCCACGCCTACCAGCACATACTCACGACACCGCCGCAACCGATCTCACGGCCTTGGGCATAGCCAGAACCTGATGGATCCGACTCACCGGTGAACGCATCGGTGAGTCGCCGGTTATCCACCCATCTCTGTGGTGGTCTGCGCCGCTTGCAACATTCGCGGGTTGGCGTCGTCCGCCACCCGCCCGGAAGGCACCGTCGTGAGTACTGGTTACTGTCTGGTCTTGGTCACGACACGTTCCCGTCGCCGCGCTGAGACTCTCGCCCGCTCCGCCGTGGAGTCCCGGCTGGCCGCGCGGGCCCACGCGGCCGGCCCGAACCACGGCTTTCAATGGATCGGCAGCGCGGTCGCGCGGGTACGCGAGTGGCAGGTCTGGTGCGCGACAACCGAAGCGCGCTACGACGAGCTCGCGGCGCACCTGGCGGCCAACCACGGTGAGCAGCTGGCCGACGTCGTGCGCATCGCCATCGATGCGGCTCCTCCGCAATATCTGCTCTGGCTCAACGCGGAGACGGTGAGCACGGGACCGCGCACCGGCGAGTGAAAGCCGCAGCGGATCGCTGACAAGGTCTCCGACGGGCAGGCAGGACCACGGTCCGCAGCCATGCCGCGCGCTGCCGCCGGCACCGGGACTCGCCGGCGGCACGCAGCGTCCTACTTCCGCGCCAGAGCGGGAGTAAGGACGAGCCCACGAACACAGTAACCACGACGACGATCGCGCGGTGCGTGAAGGGCACCGACGCGACGAGAACAGGAATCCTGTGCCGAACTGCGGCGACTGCGACACGGACGACCATCCCCGCCGTGCCGTCCCACACGGCGGGGACGCGACCATGCCCGCGGCGGAGACGAGTAGACCCGTCACCTCAAGGACGCGGGATCCGGCCCGTCCGAGGATGCGGCCGGCTGCATTCGCCCGATCACATGGCGATGGCGACCGGCAGGAACAACATGGGGTCGCGTCCGCTGGTCACCTGCGTGCGGCGACCGGCATGATGCCGCTCTCGCGCGCCTCCGACCGGAGAATGGCTCAGAGCTTCGTCTGGGCCGCCGGGTCAGACTTTGCGTCGCTCGCCGCAGTGGGCGGCGAGGCCGGTGTGCGTATACGCCGACCGACGAAGACGTAGATCGCGACGCTGATCATGGCCAGGGATCCGATCGACAGGAACATGGCGGGGCCGCCGTACGCGGCGAGGATCAGGCTGCCGAAGTAGGGGCCGGCGAAGCCACCGAGCTGGGACAGCGTCTGCGCACCGAAGTAGCCCCCGCGCAGGTCGGCGGGTGCGATCCGATTGAGCAGCGCGAACTCCGACGGGACGATGAGGACCTCTCCGAGCGTGAGCACCACCATGGCGGCGACGTAATGCGAGACTTCCGTCGAGACGGCGAAGCCCGCCATCCCGGCGAACGTGAGGGCGCCGCCCACCGGGAGCGCACGGATCGGATCGAGCCGGGACACGTGCCGGGCCAGGATGGCTTGCAGTCCGACGACCGTCACCGCGTTGGTGGTCATCACCGCGCCGAGCAGCGCGGCGCTGTTCGCCGTGGCGCCGACGAAATGCTGAGGACCGAGATCTTGTTGTGCACGGTTCCAGCAAGACGGCTGCAAACAGCAGCCAGGGCAGCCGTCGGTCGCTGTCCAATGCTCGGGTAGTGCGCTTCAGCGCGGCGTGCCATGTCGGACGGGCCGGCACGGCTGATGCGTGGTCGCCGGGCGCAGCCGATGGTAGGGCGGGAGCGGCGACCGTCGCCAGCACGGGCAGATACAGGGTGTAGATACCGGCCGCGACGATGAACGCTGTGCGGTCGCCGGCCAGCCCTAGGCCAGCATCGAGCAGCGGTCCGATCGCTTATCCCGCGTTGATCGCGAGGTACTGTCCCAGTGCGTCCGACAGCGCGCCGGCGAGGAAACCTCCGGCGATCGCGAACAGCACCGCGCATCCCAGTAGCAATCCCACCGCGGAGATCGACACCTCCAGCGTGGTCCGCAGGTAGATGGCCAAGAACGGAACAGTGACCGAGTTCGCCAGGCTGATCAGGGCCGCTCCCGCAACGAGGACCCTCGCCCGCGCCATTGGTGGGAGATCAGTGATCAACGGGTGGCGTGCTGACCGTGGTCACTGACTTGGGCGTCGAACCACGCGTGCAACGCCTCACGGAGTTCAGGGTCGCTGGTGGTGTAGGTGATGCGTCCGCCGTCGGCGGTGGGCGCATAAGCGAGCACTATCCGACCACCGTGTTCCCGGAGGGCTTGCAGGCCGGGCATCTCGGTGCCGTGGATCCGGCCCGGATCGTCGAAGTCTCCGCGCCGGAATCGTGCCGTCTCTTCTTGCAGGTGCTGCCGGACGAGTCGGACCCGGGTGGCGTCCTGCGGATCGTCAGAGACGACCGTCTGCACGCCGCCACTACCGGTTTTGACGAACCGGTGAGTTGTGCGGTCCAGGTCGAAGGGCATGACCGATGCGCCTCGCTCGGCGATCTCGCCTTGCCGAGTCGAAGCCGAGGGTTCTGGTTTGGTCGAGTCGCTGGTGCAGCCGCCGGCTAACAGGCCGACGCCGACCGCAGTGGACAGCAGGAGGAGCCAGCGAGTGGCTGGGCTGTCACGAGGATTCATTGGCGGCCTCCGCGAGGGTCTGCAGTGCTCGCACGACGGCGGCACGCTGGTCGTCGGGAACGTGGTCGAGCAGAGCGGTGAGTCGGTCGCGGCGCGCGTGGGCTTGCCGATCCGCGGCGGCGGCACCGGCATCGGTGATTACGAGCAGGACACCGCGGCCATCGTCGTCGGCGGCTTCCCGGGTCGCCCAGCCTCTGCCGACCAGGTTGGTGACCAGGCGGCTGACGCTGCTCTTCTCCAAGCGCAGCCGGCGCGCCAACTCCACCTGACGGATCCGTCCCTCCCGAGCGATCTCCACCATGGCGTGCGACTCCGACACCGGAAGCGGCTGCCCGCACGGCGTGCGCTCCGGCTGATGGAGGCCGAAGTTGCGCACGAACCGCATGAGCGCCTGCTGCGCCGCGTCCACATCCTCAGGCTCCATGGTTCGACTGTACAACCAGCAGGTTCGACCTTACAACCAGATTGCGGCCTGGCGATGACAACCGCGACGCGACGCAAGAGCAGCCCGGTCTTCGCGACCGTCCACGCCAGGCCCGGCGTCAAGACGACGCGCAGATGGATGAGCTACACCAGGCTCCGGCGCGGCGTTCGACAAGATGTTCCTGGCCGTGATGATCACTCCCCACGAGGGGGCGATCATGATGGCCGAGACCGAGCAGCAGTCCGGTGACAGCCCGCAGGCCAAGGAGTTGGCCGGCAAGATCATCGCGGACCAGACCGCGGAGATCGGCAACATACGAGGGTGTTGCGGAAGATCCGACCCGACAGAGAGCGGGGACACCTGCTCCGGGTGGCCCCCGCCCGTGAAGGGGTCCCCGGCGAGGTGGGGACCTCTCCGGCAGCCATCTGGGGGCGGCCGGCGTTGTCGACGCAGACGAATAGGACGCTGGGATTCTCGGACATCGTTGAGTTCCTCGGTTGGTGGGTCAGGCGGCGGCATGATCGAGGCGTGCGGCGGCCATCTCGGAGCGCCATCAGGCCAAGAGCGAGTCGGCGGTCACTGAGCATCCGCGAGCCGGCCGACGCGCTCGGCGATCTACTGGAAGGCGGCTTCGAAGGGCTTCGTCGGTGTCGGCGGGCGCGGATCGAGGATCGAGGATCGACCAGTACAGCCCGTGCTGTGCGTCGGTGAATTATTCATGGGCGTTGTCGCAGACGGCCGACGAGCAGGTCGCTCGTCCGGACAACGTCAGCCAGGTGCGCCATGGCGGTCGCGTCTGCTCAAGTACGCGTAAGTGGTGAGCGAGGAGGTTGGTGGGGACGCCGAGTTGGGCGCCAGTTGTCCCGGTGAGGCGTTGCTCAGGGCGAGTCGGTCGGCGATGGTCAGGCATACGGGCTCGCCGTGCATGGCTTCCCGGCGCCGGACGTCGTCGGGGACTGGCTACCGGCTACCCGCTCAATGTGCATGCCTCAAGGCCCGCAACCCCTCGCCACCGACGGGCGCCGGTTGTCCACCCAACAGCCAGCAGGGGACGACCGTTCGGTCATCGGCCCACGCCATGGAGGTTGGACGCGTCCTCTGTTGGGTCGGCGGTTGGCCTGCGTTGGTCATGAGGCGCAGCTCGGGTACCGCACAGACGACGTCTGTTGGGCAGTTAGTCGGGTGCGAACACGGCCAGCCGGGCACGGAGCCACCCGCTCAATGCCCCCTCGTTCGAAACATCAGCTCGGCGTATCACCGGGACACCGGCATGTCCCGACGCAGGCTACGAGTCGGACCGATGACGACGCATCGCGCGTCGCCACCGTTCCGATCGCGGTGTGGCGACTCGACCACCGCGACACGGATGCCCCAGCGACCCCAGCAGACGCCGGGTTCGCGTCGCGACTCGCCCAGCAGTTGGTGAAGATCTACACCCGACCCAACGAAACTGTCGTCGATTTCGACCACGACCCATACCTGCGCGGCGCCGCGGCAGCCACGCAGCGCACCTACCTCTCACCCACCGACGCCGCCGACCTCAACGATCTCGCCCCCCGATGCCCGCCGATCAGTCTGGTCACCCTCGGCTGGCCGCGCGATACCGGCGCGGAGAACATCGATGAACTACTTTGCGCCTGTCGGTTGATTCTCGCCATGGAATGCTGCGTCATTGCCTTCATCCGGCCCGCGCGGGACGCGCGGCCACCCAGTTTCGCCGAATGCGAGCAGGCTCTCCACACCGCCGCCGAGAGGGCAGGGCTCGCCCAGGTGCTGCAGATCGTGGCACTCAGCGCACCCGGCGAAGGCGACCGCTTCAGTTATTACTCCAGCGCCGCGGACGCCGAGCACCTCACCAACGACCGCACCGCAGCTGCGGATCGACGAGCGTTTCACATCGACTTACTCGTCTACAGCCCGAAGACGAGTCGCCGTGGCTGACCCTGACTCACCTCGGGACTACCGCGACTCACTACATGCACAGGAACCGCGCGCCGTGAGCCGCCGCGACCAGGACAGAGTCGCAGAGACCCTAGGGCCAAGCCCGTTGCGTCCCCGCTCTGAGGCGAGCTACAGTCCCCGCTCGCCCCGCTCGCCCGCGGACGCGGCAACCCCGTCAGCACCCAGCAGGAACCGCGCGCTGGCCCTCATGCTGACCGCCCCAGACGTCGTTCCCCTCACCAGCAAACAGCACCGACAGGCCGTGAATATTCTCGCCGCGATGATCGTCGATTGGGCCCATCGCGAGACCGATCGGCCGCGGAATACGACACCGCAGCATCCCTAACCTGTCCGCATGCCGGGCCGCCGGAAGCATCGACCGGCGGCCCGGCCACTCCGCCTGCCTGGAGGCCCGATGGCACGCCGACTCCGCACCGGCCGGGCGCCCGTCCCCCGGGCGCCAATCCCCCCGACGACCTACCTCCGGATCGCCACCTACACCCGGCGTTCCACCGACGAGGAGAACCAGCCCTTCACCCTTGGCGCCCAGGACACCAAACTCGACGCCTACGCCGCCTCACAAGAGGGCTGGAGCATCGTCGCCAAGTTCTCCGACGACGCCTCCGGCGCCACCTTGGACCGGCCCGACCTCGAACGCATGATTGCCGCGGCAAAAGCCGGCAAGTTCGACGTCCTGCTCGTCTACCGCGTGGACCGTTTCAGCCGCCGCATCCGCGACCTCGTCTGGTTGCTCGACGAACTCGACCAGGCCGGCGTGAGTTTCCGCTCGGCGACCGAACCGTTCGATACCTCCACACCCGCCGGGCGGATGCTCGTGCAGATGCTCGGCGTCTTCGCGGAATTCGAACGGGAAATGATCATCGACCGCGTCATCAATGGCATGGAGAGCAAGGCCCGCAAGGGCCAGTGGACCCTCAGCGTGCCGCCCGAAGGCTACGAAGTCGACGCCGGAACCCAGCACCTCAACCCGCTCGCGCGCGAGGTACCGACCATTCAGACGATCTTCGACCTCTACACCGTGCGCCGCCTGGGCGCCCGCTCCATCGCTAAGGAAGTCAACCAGCGGGGCCTACGCCGCCGCAGCGGCCGACCCTGGAGCCATAAGACGGTGATTGACGTGCTCACCAACCCCGCCTACATCGGTGCAGTCGCCTTCCGCGACATTTACGCACCAGACTCTCACCCCGCGCTGATCAGCTCAGACACGTTCGCCCTCGCCCAGGAAATCCTCACAGAACGCGGCGAGCACCCAGCCAAGTCCGCCGGCGCCGCCTCTGACTACTACCTCACCGGAAAAATCTGCTGCCCGCGCTGCGGAAAGACCTACCTCGGCACCTCCGCAACCGGGAAACGACACCGCTACCACTACTACACCTGCTTCACCCGAAACCGGTACGGCACCGACCACTGCGACGCCCCACGCCTGCAAGCCGACGTCCTGGACGACGCGGTCCTACGTGCCGTCGGTGACTTCTACAGCGACAACACCGACCTCATCCTTGAGTCCATCACCGCCGCACAGACCCGGCACCGCGCAGCCACCGCCGACGCAGAGGCAGAACTCAACACCGTCAGCGCCCAGCTCGCGCAGAAGCAGGTCGTCATCGACCGCTACTTCACCGACTACGAAGACGGACGGATCGACCGCGGGCTCCTCGAAACGCGCATCGAGAAGCTCTCCACCGAACTAACCCAGCTCCGACGCCGCCGCGACCAGCTCCAACTCCTCATCGACACCGCACCGGAAGCCATCACCCAAGACCAGCTGGACGCCATCGCCGACGACGTCAACCAGGTCATCCACGACGGCGACCACCCACAGCGCAAGGAGCTCTGCAATCTACTCGTCGACGAGATCAAGATCGATCTGACGGCAGAGACCGCCACGCCGGTGTTCCGCGTCAATCTCGACCCGGCCGCCACCAAGAAAGCAGCAAGCGCTCCGACCAGTCATCTGATCGGAGCGCCTAACCGCAGCTCGCGGGGTGTTCGCGAGCGTGGACCTCTGGTGGAGCTGAGGGGACTCGAACCCCTGACCCCCACACTGCCAGTGTGGTGCGCTACCAGCTGCGCCACAGCCCCGTCCGGTCCGTTCCGAACCGACTGCTGAATAGTACACACTCCGACGGGTGCCCCACGCACGGCCCCTCCGGCGCCCCAGGACGCCCGGCGACTCAGTTCAGCTGCGGATCCGCCGGATAGAACGCCAACGCGGCCAGCATTCCGCCCTGCCGCCGCAGCACCATCGACCAGAGGTCCTCCGGCTGCGGCACGAATGCGTCCCCCGGCAGCGCGTCCAGGACCAACCAGGCGCCCTGGGCGATCTCCGACTCCAGCTGATCGGCGTCCCAGCCGGCGTATCCGGCGAACACCCGTAGCCGGTCCAGCGACCCGTTGAACGTTTCGGGGCTGGTGGAGAGATCCACGGTCCCGACGACCCCTTCGACGCGGCTGAACCCGTCCGGCGAGCTACCGGGGCGGACGCGGGCCAGGCAGATCGCCGCTTCGGGCTGAACCGGACCACCCTCGAAGACCACCTGCGGCTGCGCCGCGAAGTCCTGCCACCCGTCGAGCACGTCCTCGACCTGGACCTCCGTGGCACGGTTGAGGACGACGCCGAGCGCACCACTGGGCTCGTGCGCGATCAGGAGCACGACCGAGCGCTCGAAGTTGGGATCCTTCAACGAAGGTGAGGCGACCAGGAGGCGCCCCGTCAGGTCTTCCGCCGGCATGCCGCTGATCATGCCGAACCACCCCCGCCATCGTTTGCGCTAGTCGCCCAGTAGCGCCCGACGGAGCATGTCATTTCGCGCGCCTGCGCGCGAGCATGTCGTCACACACGTGACCAGTGCTAGCCGCCCTGGAGACAGCAAAACGCCGGTCCCCCGAAGGGGACCGGCGACGCTATGTGACTACTTCTTGAAGATGTCCTTCACGCTCTTCGCGGCATCCTTCAGATGCTCGCCGGCCTGCTTCGCCTTCGACTCGGACCTGTCGGCTTTACCTTCTGCCTGCAGACTCTCGTCGCCGGTCGCACCGCCCCAGCGCTCCTTCGCAGTGCCCTTCAACTCCTGGGCCTTGTTCTCGGCCTTGTCGTCGAAGCTCATCTCGGACTCCCTTCCGATGACTAGTTGTTACCTACCCCGCGTGCGCCGGGCTACACATCGGGCCCCGTAAGGTCAGCCACATGACGACTGCGCGGCCGGACGTCGCCGTGATCGGAGGCTCCGGCCTCTACGCACTGCTGGACGACGTCGACGAAGTGAGTGTCGAGACGCCCTACGGCGCCCCCAGCGACCCGATCACGATCGGCACGATCGACGGCCGCACCGTCGCGTTCCTGCCCCGCCACGGACGCGACCACCGCTTCCCGCCGCACCGGATCCCCTACCGGGCCAACATCTGGGCGCTCCGATCGCTGGGCGTACGGCAGATCCTCGCGCCGTGTGCGGTGGGCGGGCTCCGGCCGGAACTCGGGCCCGGCACGTTCGTGGTGCCCGACCAGCTGATCGACCGCACCTCCGGGCGCGCCCAGACGTTCCACGACGTCGGCGCGGTGCACGTCTCGTTCGCCGACCCGTACTGCGCGGACGGACGCGCGATGGTGCTGGCCACCGCGTCGGCGAGCGACCTCACGCCGGTCGACGGCGGCACGATGGTGGTGGTCGAAGGTCCCCGGTTCAGCACCCGCGCCGAGTCCCGCTGGTTCAGCGCGCAGGGCTGGTCGGTGGTGAACATGACCGGCCACCCGGAGGCGGTGCTGGCCCGTGAGTTGGCCGTCTGCTACACGGCGGTGGCCCTGGTCACGGATCTGGACGCCGGGGTAGACGCCGGCGAGGAGGTCACCCAGGAGGAGGTGTTCCGCGTGTTCGCCGAGAACACCGATCGCATGCGGACGCTGATCCTGCGCACGGCCGCGGCGCTGCCCACCGAGCGGAAATGCGCGTGCGCCCGCGCCCTCGACGGCATCGACATCGCCTTCGAGTTGCCGTAGACGGATTGGACTCGCTGGCCGGAGTCGAACCGGCGTCTCCTTCGAGGTACTCCAAGGGCTCTGTCCACTGAGCTACAGCGAGAGGTTCGATCAGTGTCTCGCATTCAGTGCGTTCTGTACGCACTCTGCGTGTAACCGATCGTTCGAGATCCGCGACGCTACACCGGATCGACCGGGCCGGGAGGACGGGCGGTCTCGAAGTCGGTGATGAAGCGGCTGAGCAGCCCCACCAGTTGGTGGACGTCCTCGGCCGGCCAGTTGCGAAGGACCGCGGCGAGATGGTCGTCGCGGCGCCGCCGGAGGACGTCGATGACCTCACGCCCGGCGGCCGTCGGCGCCAGGACGCAGGCCCGGCCGTCCGCAGGGTCGGGCTGACGCTCGACCAACCCGCGGTCGACGAGCTGGGCGACCTGCCGGCTCACCGTCGACGGGTCGGCGTGGACGGCCTCGGCGAGCGCGCCGGCTCGCTGAGGACGCTCGGCGAGCTGAAAGAGCAGGCCGTACGCGGCGGTGGCGGCTTCCCCGACGCTGACCGTCTGCTGGGCTTTGTACCGCACCATCGCGCGGCCGAACCGGGCGAGCTGACGCCCCAACTCAGTGACCATCGAGTCGGAGCGCGGCGCGGGGACGGGGGACGGCTGCGCCGCCGCGACGGCGGCGCTGGAGTCAGCCATGGCGGAATGTGTCTCCTCGGGCAAAAACTTGCTTGGTACAACTGTAGTGGGACGGAGGAGCGTCCGCCATGGGCTCGGGGTACGCAAAAACCCCGGCCGCGAGGGCCGGGGCTTTTGCAGCGTGGAGGTGGCGGGAATCGAACCCGCGTCCACCGTCGCCTCAACAGGTCTTCTCCGGGCGCAGTTCGCTATGTCTCTACTCGGCCCCACTGGTCACGCGAACAAGCCAGTGTGACGAGCCCAGCCACTGTGAGATGTCCCAACTGGCCCCGATGGCCGGGCCAGCAAGTGAGCCTTCTAGCTGATGCCAGGGTCCGGGCCGAAGGCGAACCCGGTCTGACAGAGTCGCTCTTACTTAGGCAGCAAGAGCGAGCTCGCGCTGATTAACATCGGCGCTTAATTGGTTGCAACGCATGGTTTACGAGGTCATCGTTGCCTTCCTCGGCCCGCTTCTCCTGTCTCAACGAACGATGTCGAGACCAATCACCCCCTGGTCGGTGTGTTCCGCCCTAGTCTAACCAGTCCCGCGAGCCCATATTCCTAGCGCCGACCCTTGAGGTTCCGGCCGTAGGCGCGGGCGATCTCCCGGTTGGCGTCCCGCTTGGCCATGTCTTGCCGCTTGTCCCAGGCCTTCTTACCGCGCGCGAGCGCCAGCTCGACCTTGGCCCGCCCGTCGGAGAAGTAGAGCGAGAGCGGGACGAGCGTCAGCCCGCCCTCCTTGATCTTGCCGATCAGCTTCTCGATCTCCGACCGGTGCAGCAGCAACTTCCGGACGCGGCGCGGCGCGTGGTTGGTCCAGGTGCCGGCGACGTACTCCGGGATGTGCACACCGTGCAGGTACACCTCACCGTCGTCGACCAACCCGAAGCCGTCGACGAGTGAGGCCCGGCCGGCGCGCAGCGATTTCACCTCGGTGCCGGTCAGGACGATGCCGGCCTCCCAGGTGTCGAGCACCGTGTAGTCGTGCCGAGCCTTGCGGTTGGACGCGATGACCTTGCGTCCGGTCTCCCGCGGCATCGACCCTCCTGCCCTTCGCGAAACGATCACGGACCGACCGAATGCGGCCCGAAGGTCAATCCTACGGCGAACGGACGACCGGATTTCGGTCGCGGCTGGGGCCGGTCCGAAGGCTGGTGGACGGCGTCGCGGTCGCCCGCGCTGGACGAGCCTCCCGGCTGCAGCTAAGCTCTAGGTTGTCTAGATGACCTGGAGGACCCGATGGTCAAGGTGCCGCTCTACGCGCGCATCGAACGAGAACTGCGTGCGCGCCTGGCCCGCGCAGAGCCCGGTGACGTCGTACCGGCGGAAGCCGCCCTCGCCCAGGAGTTCGGCGTCGCGCGGATGACGGTGCGGGCCGCCCTCAACGCGCTGGAGGCCGACGGCCTGATCGAGCGCATCCAGGGACGCGGCACGTTCGTCCGGCAACCTCCGACGCCCCGGCCCGCAGGCACCCTGAGCAGCTTCCAGGACCAGGTCCGCAGCTGGGGCAGGACGCCGTCGTCGCGACTGGTCGAGGCCGAGGTCAGGCCCGCCACTCCGGAGGAAGCCGCGGCGCTCGCGCTGACCGCCGCGACGCCCCGGGTCGTGTCGATCACCCGGGTGCGACTCGCCGACGCGGCGCCCCTGGCCGTGGAGTACGCGTGCTTCCCGCCGCACCTGACCGCGCTGCTCGACGTCGACGTGGAGACCGGTTCGTTGCACCGCGCCCTGCACGCGCTGGGTCTGCGGCCCACCCTCGGATCCTCGACCCTGACCGCCCAGCCCGCCGGTCCTGACGGCGGCCGCCTGCAGGTGCCCGCCACCGAACCTCTGCTCGTCGAGACCCGCCTCATCGTCGACCAGGACTCGATGCCCCTCGAGTACACGATCAGCCGCTACGTCGGCTCTCGCTACGCCTTGCGGGTGACGTTCGACGTGCACCCACCCGAGTCGGGAGAGAACCCGTGAACATCGCCAAGATGATCGACCACTCGCTACTCCGCCCCGAACTGACCACCGACGACGTCCTCCGCGGCTGCGAGGTTGCGGCCCGGCGCGCCACCGCGTCGGTGTGCGTCCGCCCGTCCGACGTGCCGCTGGCCGTGACGGCGCTGCGCGGCACCGGCGTCCTGATCGGAACCGTCGCCGGCTTTCCGCACGGGAGCACCACCACCGCCGTCAAGGTCGCCGAGACCAGGGCCCTCGTCGAGGCCGGCGCCGACGAGATCGACATGGTGCTGCACATCGGCCGGCTCCGCGCCGGGGAGACCGACTACGTCCACGACGACATCGCCGCGGTGGTCGCGGCCGCCAACGGCTGCGTGGTCAAGGTGATCTTGGAGAACGCGTACCTGACCGACGACGAGAAGGTCACCGGCTGCCGCCTCGCCGAACGAGCGGGCGCGCATTTCGTCAAGACGAGCACCGGGTTCGCGCCGGGCGGTGCGACGCTGGCCGACATCACGTTGATGCGGGCCACGGTCTCGCCGTCGATCGAGGTGAAGGCCGCGGGTGGGGTCCGCACGCTGGACACCCTCCTCGCCCTGCACGCCGCGGGCGCAACCCGATTCGGCGCGACCACGACCGAGGCCATCCTCGACGATTTCGCCGCCCGGGAGCGCCGCGAGGGCCAACCACTCGGCGCCTAGAGGGAGTTGACCGAGGCCGCTGGTCCGTGGGCGGCTCGGAGAAATCGGCTTCCCCAGTCCCGGAGGTGGTCGACGAACTCCGGCGGGCTGAGCACCTCGAATTCAGCGCCGATGTTGCCCAACGCTTGGGTGGGCCAGTCCAGGCTGGTGGAGACCATCGTGAGTCGGCAGCGTCCGCTGTCGACGGGTTCGATCGTGCCCCACTGCCCGACGGCCTGGCGAACGCGGTCGGCGGGCGCGTGCACCAGGGCTTGCACGGTGTGTCCGGACGGGACGCCGGTGGAGGTGCGTACGAATTGAGCGGCGTCCTCGGCGGGCAGGGTTCGTGGACGGAACGGCGATCCCGTGCTGTGCGGGTCGGTCACCCGGTCGAGGCGGAAGCTGCGCCAGTCGTGCCGGGTCAGGTCGTAGGCGACCAGGTACCAGCGGCCGCCGAGCGCGACGAGGCGGTGCGGTTCGACTTCCCGCTCGGTGTCGGGGCCGCCGCGCGCGGTGTAGCCGAATCGCAGCCGCTCCTCGTCCCGGCACGCTTGGGCGATGACCGTGAGCACCTCGGCGGGCACGACCGGCCCCGCGGCCGTCGGGGAGATGGTCACGGCGCGTACCGCGTTCACCCGGGCGCGGAGACGCGGCGGTAGGACCTGCACCACTTTGGTCAGCGCGCGCACCGCCGCCTCCTCGATCCCGGCGATGCCGCTCTGCGTGGCGTCACCCATGCCGACCGCCAGCGCGACGCCTTCCTCGTCGTCGAGCAGCAGCGGCGGCAGGACCGCACCGGGCGACAGCTGATAACCGCCGTCGGTACCTCGGGAGGTGCGCACCGGGTAGCCGAGTTCCCGCAGGCGGTCGACGTCCCGGCGGAGAGTGCGCTCCGAGACGCCGAGGCGGTCGGCCAGATCGGTGCCGGACCAGTGGCGGTGGGTCTGCAGCAACGACAGCAGCCGGAGCGTGCGGGAACTGGTGTTGGCCATACCGCGATCTTGACAGGGCTTCCGGTCAGAAACTGACCGGAAGGCCCGCGCCTGACCGAGGACGCGTCAGAGGAAGCCGAGCGGGTTGACGGGGTTCCCGTCCAGCCGTACCTCGAAGTGCAGGTGGTTACCGGTCGAGGCGCCGGTCGTGCCGACCCTGCCGATGACCTCGCCGCGGCTGACCCGCTGCCCGACCCAGACCAGGATCTTCGACTGATGGGCGTAGCAGGTCGACAGGCCGGAGCCGTTGGCGAGGTCACCGTGGTAGATGCAGGTGTAGTTGCCGTAGCCGCCGTTCCAGCCGGCCCGGGCCACCACCCCACCGGCCGCAGCCCGGATCGAGGCACCGGCCGGGGCCGCGAAGTCGGTGCCCGCGTGCAGCTGCGAGCGGTGGTAGTACGGGTCGAAGCGCCAGCCGAAGTCGCTGGACTTCCAGCCGGACACCGGCATCCACAGCTGGCCCGGACGTCCCATCCGGGGGCGGTAGCTGCGGGCCCGGCTCGATCCGCCGCGCTCCCGGCGGGCCGTGGCGCGCAGTGCCTGCCCGATCCGGTACGACTCGGCCTGCGCCTCGGCGTAGCGGGCCTCACTGGCCCGCTGCTCCTGCCCGGCCACCCGGACGGCGTTCCGCCGCTGCGCGACCAGGCTGAGCATCTCCGCCTGCGCCGCTTGCGCGGCGTGCTGCTCGGCCCGTGCGGCGGCGAGCGCCCGGCGGGCCTGGGTGCGGGCGACGTCGGCCCGGCGCTTTTGTTCGGCGACGATCGCGCGCTGTTCGGCGACGTCCTGCCGACGTCGTTCGACGAGGTCGACGGCGTCGCGCTGACCGTCCACCAGCCGGGTCGTGTAGTTGAGACGGTCGAGCAGCTCGTCGGGGCCACCGACCGCGCCGAGCGCGGACAGCACCATGTAGGACCGGCCCTCGTACGTGGAGCGGACGAACGTGCCGAGCTGCTCCCGGGCCGCCTCCACCGCAGCCTCGGCGGCGTCGAAACGCTGCTGGGCGATCCGCAGGGCGTGGGCCGCACGCACCGCCTGCCGCTCGGCCGACGCCGCCCGGACCTGGGACGCGGCGACTCGCCCCTGCGCGGACGCGACTCGGGTCTGCGCCGTAGGCAGACGCTGGGAGGCAGCGACGAACGCCTCGGTGGCCGCCCGGGCCCTGGCGGTGGCGTTCTCCATGATCGCGGCGGCCCGTTGCAGCTCCCGCCTCGCTTCGACCCGGTCGGCCGGTGACGGTCCATTCCGGGCCTGCACGCCCGGTAGGTGGACGAGGAGCGCGGCTCCCATCGCGAGAACCAAGCTCACCGCGAAGACGCGGCCACGCTCCACCCGCATTCCGACCCCCCGGTCCTTGATGACGACCGGGGGATACGGTACGACTCGCCCGTTTAGTTCACAAAAGTCACTGCTCTACCGGCGCGTCACACCTTCACGTAGAACCGCAACGTCGTCCAGCCGGTGACACCGGCAGTGAGGACCGCTACCAGCGCCAGCAGCGGCGCGGTCACCGCGATCTCGCCCCAGCCGATCGTCGGGACGACGCTGTTCTGGCCCAACGCCTCCAGCGCGTCGTCGATGACGAGCAGCTTCGCGATCGCCAGTCCGATCGAGGCGAGAAGCGCACCGATCAGGCCGGCGACCGCGGCCTCGAGCACGAACGGCAGGCGCACGTACCAGTTCGACGCACCGACGAGCTTCATGATGCTGACCTCGCGCCGCCGACTGTAGGCGGCGACCTGAATGGTGTTACCGATCAGCAGCACCGCAGCGGCACCGGAGACCAGCGAGACGACCAGCGCGAGGTTCTTCACCGCGTCGATCGCGTCGAACAACCGGCCGACGAGTTCCTGCTGAGTGGAGACGACGTCCACGCCCGGCTGGTCCTTGTAGGCCGCGTCGACGGCGCCGGCCTCGGACGGATCCTCCAGCTTGATCCGGAACGACTCCGGCAGCGACTCCGGCTTGGTGTTCTCGACCAGGTCGGGCGAGTCCGCGAACAGCTCCTTGAACCGCTCGTAGGCCTCGTCCTTGCTCTCGTACGTGACCGACTGGATCTCCGGATCGTCCTCCAGCTTTTGCTGAAGCGCGTCCTTCTGTTCGGTCGTGACCGCAGTCTCGAGGAAGATCGAGACCTCGACCTGCGCGTAGAGCAGGTCCTTCGTCTTGTTGACCTCCGTGTACAGCAAGCCGCCCGCGCCCAGCAGCGCCAGCGAAATCGCCGTGGTGAGGATCAGGGCGACCGTCATCGTGACGTTGCGCCACAGGCCAGTCGCAGCTTCGGTCAGGACGAACTTGGCACGCATGGATTCCTCAGGAGGATGGAGACCGCAGCGGGAGCCGACGACCGCTGGCGGTTGGAGTGGGGGGCTTCAGCGGTGGGTAGCGGCCACGCTCATCCGTACACACCGCGCGCCTGGTCACGGATGACCCGACCGCGATCGAGCTCGACCACGCGGCGGCGCATCTGGTTGACGATGTTCGAGTCGTGCGTGGCCATGACGACGGTGGTGCCCGTGCGGTTGATCCGGTCGAGCAGACGCATGATCTCGATCGAGGTGTCCGGGTCGAGGTTTCCGGTCGGCTCGTCGGCCAGCAGCACCAGCGGCCGGTTGACGAACGCCCGCGCCACCGCGACCCGCTGCTGCTCACCACCGGAGAGCTCGTGCGGGTAGCGGTTCTCCTTGCCCTCCAGACCGACGAGACTCAGCACCTCGGGTACGACCCGGCGGATCACCGAACGAGTCTTGCCGATCACTTCGAGGGCGAACGCGACGTTCTCCGCCGCGGTCTTGTTCGGAAGCAGCCGGAAGTCCTGGAAGACGCAGCCCACGCTGCGTCGGAGCTGCGGCACCTTCCACGGACGGATCGTCGCGACGTCCCGTCCAGCGACCAGCACCTTGCCGGAGGTGGGGGTCTCCTCCTTGAGGAGCAACCGAATGAACGTGGACTTCCCTGAACCCGACGGCCCGATGAAGAAGACGAACTCGCCCTTCTCGACGTTGACGTTCACGTCGTCGAGGGCGGGGCGACGCGACTTCGGGTACGTCTTGGTCACGCGGTCGAGGGTGATCACGGGGGCCGAGTCTAGCCACACCGACCTGGCGGTCAGGCCGGGCTACACAGCTCTCCTACGGTCTTGTTCAGAGTCGGGCCGCGGGCGGGCGCCGACAGCGGTCGAATCGGTCGGAACCTGCGCCGTGGCGCGTCCGGAGACCTCACAGTCTCGTGTCCGGATCCACCGCCGTGACGGAAGGTTCGCTCTGAGGAGGGTGGGACGAGACGGGGCGTTCACCCTTCGCGGCGAATCCGGCTCGTCACTCTGCGCCGCGACGTTCCTGGGCGAATCGCCGGACGTTGCCAATGCTCTGTCATCGAGAGCGCAACCCCGGGCGAGCAGGTGTCCGGTTCGCCCCACCGTGCCGACCTCGGAATTGCAGCTCCGGGCCGGATGGCGCGTCCGGAATTCTTAATGTGGCGATAAGAATTGGCTAGAGATAGCGATAGGTTCCTCGCGACCAGCGACTCGGGCCGCCCCGACAAAGCAGTTGGCCCGGCCGCACTGGGGCGGCCGGGCCAACTGGCGAGAGTTATTCAGCCTCCCACCTGCGCCCGGTTAAGGGCGGTGGGCAAGGGCCGGCCGAATAACCCTCGTTCTCGCGCTATCGATCGTGCTATTCGCGATCAGGCTTTCGCCTGATCAGGCGCCCGGGAGACCAGCTCCCGGGCTGGTGAATCAGGCCCGCTTGCGACGCCGGGTGAAGACCACCATCGCGACACCCAGGCCGAGCACCAGGGCAGCGGCGGCGATGAGACCACCGAGGCTGGCACCGGTGACGGGGAGGCTACCCTCGCTGTCCGCAGCCGGGGAGACGCTCGGCGAAGCGTCGGCGCCGCCCGGGGCAACGCTGGCGCTCGCGCTCGGCGAGGCAGACGCGCTCGGCTCAGCACCGTCGTCGCACTTGGTGACGTCGAGGCTCTTCTCAGCCAGCTTGTCGCCACGCACCGCGACCGCGACCTTGATCGTGGAGAAGTCGAGCTCGCCGTCCTCGGAGACCTTGCCGACGGTGCCGGTGTCGCCCTTCTCGAGGTCCTCGGGCAGCGTCAGCCGCTCGCCGGCGTCGACCCGGAACTCCTCGGTCAGGGGCTCCTCGTCGTCCAGCTTGATGAAGACCCGGAACTTGACGGACTTGTCAGTCGGGTTCGTCAGCTCGATCGAGAACGCCTCGCAGCTCAGAACGATCGAGGCGGACGGCTTGTCCGGAGCCGGCGTCTCGGTCGGCTTCACGTCACCGCAGGTGCCGGGCAGCGGGACGTCGACCCACTCCTTGTGCTCGAGCGGCGTCTTGCCGTCCTCCTCGAACGCCGGCTTGCCGTCCTTGGTGAAGAACGTGCCCTTGACGAAGATCTTCGCGACGTCGCGGCCCTGGGCATCCTTGATGCCACGGCTGCCCTTGGGCAGAACCTGCTTGCCCTCGATCGTCTCGCCGGCCTTGATCGAGTCGCCGATCTCGGTTTCGCTGCCCGTGGGCTCGAACTGGACGGTCAGCTTCTCGTCGTGGTCCTTGTCAAGGTTCTGCACCGACCACTCGACGACGTAACGGCCGTCGACACACTCGGCGGTGCCCTTGACGTAGTTCTCGTGCGCGTTCGCCGGGGCGGCGGTCAGCGCCACCGCACCCATGGTCACCAGACCGGTCACCATCGTCGCGGCAAGGCCACGGCGGAGCGCACCGCGTAAGCCTCGGGCCATCTCAAGCACTTCCATTCCCTCGGTGGACATCTAAAGAACATCTGGGAACGACGAAGGACACGTCGCGGATAGCATCCGCGCAGACGCGGACCCCATAAACGCTCGTGCCCCCTAGTCGCGGCGATTCCGATCCGACTCATCAACGACTAGCGCGGAGGAGCGGGGATTCGCTGCTGAGGCCAGACCATACGTTAACAATGCGATGTCACGCCATAGCTATGCGAATGTTGTGAGCGAGATTTAAGAGGCGCGACGGACCGCTGGTTAAGGTGGGTTCGGGCAACCTTTAGGCCTGCTCTGGCAACCACTCGGCACCCCTCGGCAGTCGCCGCACCTCGGCCCGACGGCCGGTGACGTGGATAACACCTGGTCAGGGCCGCGAACGGCGATCACGGACCGCTTCCCTCGCACCTCTCGGCCACGGCGTAGTCATACCGCGACCAACCTGGACGGAGACGCGGAAAGGTTGACCCGGCGTTGACCGATCGGTGGATCACCTCGGGGGTACGAAGGCCGCGGGCCGCCCCCTCCGATGGAGAGAGCGGCCCGCGTCCTACGGAGCGAGGTGCCGTCAGGAGACGGCGGCCTCCTGCTGCTTGCGCCAGCGGATGCCGGCCTCGATGAACCCGTCGATGTCGCCGTCGAAGACCGCCTGCGGGTTTCCGACCTCGTGGTCGGTCCGCAGGTCCTTCACCATCTGGTACGGGTGGACGACGTAGGAGCGCATTTGGTTGCCCCAGGAGTTGCCACCATCGCCGCGCAGCGCGTCCATCTCGGCCTTCTGCTCGACGCGTCGCCGCTCGAGCAGCCGCGCCTGCAGCACCCGCATCGCGGCCGCCCGGTTCTGGATCTGCGACTTCTCGTTCTGGCAGGACACCACGATGCCGGTCGGGATGTGCGTGATGCGCACCGCGGAGTCGGTGGTGTTGACGCTCTGCCCGCCGGGCCCGGAGGAGCGGAACACGTCGATCCGGATGTCGTTCTCCGGGATGTCGACGTGGTCGTTCTGCTCGACGACCGGCAGCACCTCGACGCCGGCGAACGACGTCTGGCGGCGGCCCTGGTTGTCGTAGGGGCTGATCCGCACCAGGCGGTGCGTGCCCTGCTCCACCGAGAGGGTGCCGTAGGCGTACGGAGCCCGGACCGTGAACGTCGCGGACTTGATCCCGGCCTCTTCGGCGTAGGAGGTGTCGTAGACCTCGGTGCCGTAGTGGTGGCGCTCCGCCCAGCGGAGGTACATCCGCAGCAGCATCTCCGCGAAGTCGGCCGCGTCGACGCCGCCGGCCTCGGCCCGGATCGTGATCAGCGCCTCGCGCTGGTCGTACTCGCCGGAGAGGAGCGTCCGTACCTCGAGCTCCTCGATCATCGTGCGGAGGGCGGCCAGCTCGGTCGCGACCTCCTGGACCGACCCGGAATCGTCCTCGTCCTCGGCCATCTCCAGCAGGAGTTGGGCGTCGTCCAGCCGTTGCCGCAGTCCCTGGACCTTGTTGAGCTCGCCCTGGACGAACGAGAGGCGGGAGGTGAGTTGCTGCGCCCGTTCCTGGTCGTCCCAGAGATCCGGAGCAGCGGCCGCCTCGTTCAGCTCAGCCAGTTCACGCCGGAGCTTGTCGAGGTCGAGCACACTCTCGACCGAGGAAAGGGTCGTGTCGAGAGCCTTGAGCTCTTCGTGAAGGTCGACGGCAGCCACAGCAAACCAGCCTACGCGGTCCGACGCCCCGCCCGCTTCACCGCCGCGTCCCCAGCCCGCTTCCCGGGCTCACACAGCCGACGGCCACCCACGCTCTGGACCCAGCCAGC